>DASTZI010000373.1:0-18052 GCA_035764385.1 Vicinamibacterales bacterium | reverse complement strand
AAGGGCGGGAAGGGCAAGAAGGGCGGGAGGGGAAACACCCTAGCTCGCCACCCATCCCGCTCTTCCAACCCGTCCCGGCCCTCCCGCCCCTCCCGGCCACTATGAAATCGCAGTAAACATCTTCCGAAATACTGTCGTGTCAGTAGGTATGCGCCTTCTTGTTGCTGCCATGGCCGCAGTCTGTTTGATTGCAGCTGCGCCTCGCATGACACTGAGCGCGAGCGAATCCGTCAACGCAGGAGCCGCGCTGGTTCCTGTGACCCCTATGCGCCTGACGGGCGACGTCGACAGCAACAGTCCTGCAATCTGGGATCGCATCGGCGGAGTGCCCAGGTTCTTCGTGGTTACGTCATACGACGGCCAGCCAAGTACGGCCGCTGGACGGAGCCTCACGCGGCTTGGTGCCGCGCGGCCTTCGTCGCTCGAACCGTGGCCTGGCGGCGGGGTCTGGATGGAGGCCGTCGTACCCGATGTCGATGGCACCTGGTACGGCTACTACCACAACGAGATGCCGGCCGACGCGGTCTGTCCGGGGAGCAACAAAGTCATACCGCGCATCGGCGCTGCACGATCGCGCGACCGCGGGCAGACATGGGAACAACTCGGGATCGTCCTCGAGGCGCCGGCCGGCGCATTCAGCTGCAATACGACGAATGTGTTCTTCGTGAATGGGGTGGGCGACTTCAGCGTGCAGCTCGATCCGGATTCGCGCGACCTCTACTTCTTTCTCTCCCAGTACGAACGATCGACGACGCAGCAGGGGGTTGCGGTTGGCCGTCTCGCGTGGGCTGACCGGGATGACCCCGTGGGCAAGCTGATGCTGTGGCGATCTCGCGTCTGGGTGCCAGCGGCGCGCGAGGTCACCCAGGGCGACGATGTCACGTGGGTGTACGGCACGGGCAGCTCACTCTTCTATGCAGCCGATGGATGGCACGATGACGGCTCGACGACCGACGAGTTCTGGGGGCCGTCGGTCCACTGGAACAACTATCTTCAGATGTACGTGATGCTGCTGAATCGCGCGAAGAACACGCGCTACGACCAGGAAGGGATTTACGTCTCGTTCGCGCCGCGGCTCGACGATCCGCGCCTGTGGTCGCCGCCGGTGAAGATCCTGAACGGCGGCAGTTGGTATCCGCAGGTGATTAGCGAAGACGACGGAGTCGGCACGGACAAAGTCGCGGGCGAGTGGGCCCGTTTTTTCATGGCGGGGACGTCGCAGTACCTCATTCACTTCACTAAATAAAAGGGGGAAGGGGAAAGGGGGAAGATTTCCCCCTCCCCCTTTCCCCTTCTTAGTCTCCGAATGAGGCTGGCACGAAAAGGTCGTAGGAACCTTCCGCGGCGACGTGCCGCAGGTGGAGCGTGCGAACCGCGAAGTTCCGCAGCGGCGGCGGCGTGCGATCGTTGTCGATGACAACGTACCCGAGGCGACCGCGGCGGATGAACTCGTCGCCACGCTCGACGAGTGCGGCTTCTCGCACGCCATCGAGGTTCCCACCTTCACTCAAGGTGATGAGCGCATCGAGCAGAGGATCCTGCCGCAGTTGTGCAATCCGCTTCCTCGAGACCCGGGACAGGTAGCCGCCGACGAGTGGCTTGCCGTGGACGGTCTGGAAGAACTGCGAACGTGCCGTGAAGTCGCCCACGCTCGACGTCCCGTCGCGTACGCCTACCGGCAACTCCATCAACGTGACATCGCGTGGGTCGAGCGCGACGCGAGTGTAGAACGCAGGAACCGAAGCGGAGTAGAGCGGGCGCGGCACGGGGGATAGCTCGAAGAGCAACGCCAGCGTGATGGCCGAAAGCAGCAGTCGGCGCCGCCGCGGCCAGCGATCGCCGAGATGGCTCGAGGCGGCGGCAAACAGCATCGAGACGCCCAGCATCACGACGATCGACACCCGCGCCGGCGTGCGCGCGAGCCCGATGATGGGAATGTAGCGCGCAAACGCCCAGGGCCCGGGTATATGCGTGTTGAAGCCGGCAACGTGCACGAACGGACCGAGCGCGAGCAGCCCGAACGCCGCAGTCACAGCGATCCAGATCCGCGATGGCCGCCATCGAGCACCGATGGCAACGCCAATGACGATAAGCGCGACGAGCGGAATCGACGCGACGTTCTCGATGTACTGGTCGGGGCGCGGCGTCAGCCACGCGCGAATCGCTTCTGGCGCGAGCGGGTGGTTCGGGTTCGGAAGAAAGAAGGACACGACGTCAACGCCCGGAGGACTGCTGCGCCATCTGATCGGCGATGACTCGAATCCCGTGTCCATGATGCGCACACCGACGGCGTAGAGCACAGGCGACAGGATTAACACCGACACCGGCACCGCTACCGAGGCGATCCGCACGAACCGCAGGATTTCCGTGCGATCGATCGACAGCGCCGCGCGGCGGTATGGCCAGGCTGCGCGAACGACGGCCAGCACCGTGAGCAGCAGCATCGGTGTGTAGAGGCCATGGGTGCTGACGCGTCGGCCGAGCACCGAAATCTGCCAGCCGCCGCTCATGACGAGCGAAATGGCGAAGCCGGCCACGCAGGCGAGCAAGACGTCGAGGGTGCGCGGCACCGTGGATGGCTGCGACGGATCGCGGGCGATGTGGATGGCCTGCGAGGCGACAAAGAGGCAGCCGAGCATGACGCAATACACCGCGTAGTAGGGATCGGTCGTCGCCGCCCAGCACACGGTCGCCCCGAGCGCGACGGCGTTGCGGACGCTCGCGCGCCCATCGCGATCGAGCAGCAGCAACGCGAAGACGGGGAGTGGCGCCGCGGCGACCAGGCTGAAGTGGCCCATGCCGCGCGTCACCAGGTACGGACTCCACGAAAACAGCGCGCCTGCCAGCCACGATTCGAACGGTCGTCGCGTCACATGAAACGCCAGCCGGAAGGTGGCATATCCGGTGATCACGATCATCATCAGATACACGACGTTGAACGTCGTCACGACGCCAAGGTGCCCGAGCAGGGGCAGCGCGAGGAGGTCCTGGAAAATCGTGTAGTTGTGAAGCGAGAGATTGGCCGGTCGTGAGAACGAAAAGATTTCCTGCGTGAACAACGGCAGACGTTCGTTCAGTACCTCGTGGCGGAACACCCATTGGTTCCAGACATAAACGCCCGTGTCGCCGCCGACCGGTCCAGTCAGATGGCTGTCGAGATGAAGCACCAGCGGCCACGTGAAGGCCAGCGCAAGGAAGACGTACCCGACGAGCGCGGCAAGCCGCACCCGGATCGGACCAGGCTCGGTGCTAGAGGAGAGTAGGGGCAGCGAGCGAAGCCTATCCTGCCGGCCCGTTCAGATCAATCCAGATCGAAAAGACCCATAAAAATGGGCCTCAACGTGTACGCACGTCGACCAGGATCTGAAGCAGCGAGTCGATGTCCTCCTGAGAGCTGAGGTGGTATCTGGCGCGCGTGTCGTCCGCGGCGCCGACGCGGATGGTCAACAACCTCTCCGGATAGGTCGACGAGAACGCATCCTCGTCTGAGGCGTCATCGCCGACATAAATCGCGCTGTCGCACGCGAACCATCGACAGGCCTGGCGCAGTGCGACGCCTTTGTCGGCTACGCCTCGTGGCAGCAGGCTCACCGCTTCCGCGCCGCCGAGGGCCCTCGCGTCAGGCAGTTCGGCAACCACGCGATCGATCGCTTCAACGGCCCGCCGCTTGTCTGCGGCGTTGCGGTAGTGAATCGTCAGCGAATAGCGCTTGTCTTCGATCATGATGCCGGGGTCGTCCGGCAGAAGACGCCGGAGCTGCTCTGCCCACTCCCGCGCCGGGGTCGGTGAGACGACGCCGGGCCGAGGCGGCTCGAGGCCATGATTGCCGAACAGATACCACACCGGGACACCCTCGAGGCGCCGGGACAGATCGTCGAGCGCGCGTCCGGAGATGATCACGCATGGATAGAGCTGGGCGGCGCGAATCAGGAGCTGCCGCGTCGTCGTACGCATCTGCGGCGCGGTGGGGGTCGGCGCGATCGGCACGAGCGTTCCGTCGTAGTCGAACGCGAGCAGAACGTTCGCGTACGCGAACCCTGCCAGCAGGGCTCGCTGTTCTTCGTTGAGGATGGTTTGCATTGTTAGATTGCTGTGTCCTCCCAGCCGCGCACTCCGTAGTGGAGCGGTCTGGTCCAAAGGCTTTCGAGTCCTTCCAGGATGTCGGACGCCCAGCCGAACACATTTCGTCCGGCGACGACGCGACGTAGCGCGCGCATTCGTACGCGGCGTTCCTCGCGCCGCATGTCGATGGCCCGCATGAGCGCGGCCGCAAATCCGTCCACGTCGTACGGGTTGATGATCAGGGCATCCTGCAGTTCTTGCGCGGCGCCAGCCAGCTCGCTCAGGACCAGCACGCCGTCTTCGTCGTCGCGGGCGGCAACGAACTCCTTGGCGACCAGGTTCATACCGTCGTGGAGTGAACTGACGATGCAGAAGTGCGCCAGACGATAGAGCGCCACGAGAGAAGTGATTCCAAGCGGCGCCGTCTGATACGCGACGAGGGGTACGCCGTCCGCAGTGCGGTGGCGTCGGTTGAGATCACGGATCCGCGCGGCGATCTCCAGCTCGATCTCCGCGTAGCCGTGGAGATGCGATCGCGATGGCACACCGATCTGGACGAACGTCAGCTGCCCACACAGCTCGGGCCGGGCCGTAACCAGTCGGTCGAGCGCAGCCAGACGCTCCGGAATCCCTTTCGTGTAATCGAGGCGATCGACGCCGATGCCGATGAGCGGCGCGCGCAGATCGAGCGTGCGATGGAGGCGCTGTTGTTCCGCGGCCAGGGTCTCTGAGCCGCCGATTTCCTGGATGCGGTCGTAGTCGACGCCGATGGGCACGGACACGACGGTGGTCGATCGCTCGCCAAGCCAGATGCGCGACGTCTCCACATCCACTTCTGCATTCAACTCCTCTTCCGCGGCCTGCAGGAAATTCTGACGGTCGCGTTCGAGCTGGAAGGCGAGCAGATCGTTGGCCGCGAGACCCTCGAGCAACTCAGCGCGCCATGGACAGATGCGCAGCCGATCGGGATGCGGCCACGGGATATGCCAAAAGAGCGCCGTTCGGACCGCCGCTCGACGTGCGCGCAGCGCGGGGGCGACCAGGGCAAGGTGGTAGTCCTGCAGGAATACCGGCGTGTCAGACGCATCGAGCTCCTCGTCGATAGCCGCGGCGAAGCGCTCGTTCACGTCCTTGTACGCAGCCCATTCCTCGGTGCGAAACCGCGGCCGCACATCGACCACATGACAGAGCGGCCAGAGACCTTCGTTGGCGAAGCCGCCGTAGTACGCCGAGAAGGTCGGCTCCTCGAGCCAGAGGCGTCGCAGCGCATATGACGGATGCTCCGGTGGAACCAGCACCTTGTCCGTGTCGTCGACCACGAGTCGATCGGCGGAGCCGCCACCGTGCGCAATCCACGTTCCGCCGCGCTCGCGCATCAATGCGTCGAGCGCCACGGCGACGCCTCCTGTCGCGCTCGTCCACGTGACGCTGCCGTCCTCTCGCCTGACGTGCAGATAGGGTTCGCGATTGGACACGACGAGCAGCGGGCGCGGACTATGTGCTTCCTGTTCGCCGGCGCGCGCCAGCCCGCGTCGAAACAGCATCGGCCCGACGAGCTCGTGAATCGGAATGAGTGCGATGAGGATCGTTTGCAGCTCCGTTCCCCACCCCGGGAACTCCGATGCGACCACCGACGCCAGGCCGACGGTGATTCCAGCCTGCGAGATCAGTCCGGTCCAGGCATGCTCGCCGATGCCGCGATCAATACCCGAGACGTTGAGACCGACCCGCGTCCCCGCCCGGATCAAGCCGGTTCGGACGGCAGCAAGGACAAGCGCGATGGGCCAGACGGTCATCAGCACATCGAGTCGAAGAGACGAGCCGATCGCCACGAAGAAGATGACGAGCACCGGCGGCGCGCCGCGCTGTACCGCCGTACGCAACGAATCACCTTGCGCGACCGAGAGGTTCTCGATCACGAGCCCTGCCGCGACGGCGGCCAGCAACGGCTCGAATTGCTGGGTGCTCCCGACTTGACTGAGGACCCCGCACATCGCAAGCAACGCGAGCGTCACCTCGCGTCCGACATACCGCAGGTACAGGGCAAAGAGAGCACCGACGAGTGCGCCAAACGCGATGGCACCGCCTGTTTCCCAGGCGAACCGCACCAGGAGACTGGGGCCAGCGGCGTCGGGACGAAAGACCGCACGGGCCAGCTGCATCGTGCTTGAAAACAGCACGAGCAGAACCAGATCCGCCAGCACCACTACCGCAAGGACGAGCTCGCTCAAACGCCCGCGACCGCCTGTTTCCGTCGTCACCGCCGCGGTCATCGTGGGCGATGCGCTCGCGACCATGACCGTCAGCAAGACGACTGTCACCGCGCGTGCCGCGCCTGTGGAGTCGGGCGACACCGGAAGCCACGGCCAGGCGAGCCAGAGCAACGCGGCAATGCCGAGCATGACCACCGCCAGCGTCGCGCCGGTGAAGCGGGCGATCGAGGCGAGCGTGGTTCGCAGGCGTTCGAGACTGATCGTCAATCCCGCGATCAGCGCGATCAGCGTCGTGGCAATTCCGGTGACGGCCTGCAGTTGCGACGTCATCGGAGCGGTAATGACGTTGCCGACATATGGGCCCACGAGCACACCGAAGATTAGGTAACCGGTGATTCGCGGAAGATTGAACTTCCGAAGGAGTTCACCGCTGATCCACGCGCCGAGCAGGGTAAAGCCAAGAGCCAGTGCGGCCCCCGCGGACGGCACCGATCCGGTTTCTCCAACCGCATGCACCCAGGCAACCGCGGCAATGGCGAGCGCCAGGGCAGCCATCGGTCTCATGCCTCGACCTCGGGTCGTGAGAGCGCCGCGATGAACGCCGACGCGACCGTACCGATGACGACGATCGTCAGCACCACCTCGAAGTCGGAACCCATCGCGCGCACGACGTTGAGCGCGAAGGCGACGCCGAATGCACCCGGCGTGATGAGAAGTTGTGCCGTCGGACGTGGATCTGCGGGAAAGACGCGATCGGCGATCCAACGTCCGGTCAGCTTGCCGCTGGCGCGAACCACCGTATAGCCAACCGCAATGGCGAAGGCCGGAACCGAGAACACGGCGTGTGCGCCTGCCATGACGAGCACCAGCGCGAGCAGCGAGTGCGCAACGTATGCGGCATCGCGACGGATGTGCTCGCGTACCGCGCTGGTCGCGAGTCGCCAGCAGCCGCCTGCGGTGAGACCGAAGAGCAGCGCGGACATCGACAGGTAGTCGGCGGCGCCGCCGAGTAGCAGCGCGCTGCCGAAGGTGGACACACGATGTTCGTCGACGGCGGACGTCCGCGAGAGTAATAGCCAGCCAGATCCGGCGATGAGCGCCGCGATGGCCCCGGCCTCGATCGTGATGAGCAGAGCGGAGATGCTGCTCGTTTCACGCGCGAACGCCAGCAAGAGTCCGCCCGCGATGACAGGAAGAATGCAGTCCTCGGCGTCCAACGATGTTGCTGCGGCGATACCCAGCGTGATCGCAGCGACATTCCATCCCGGTAACGGGTCCCCGGTCGCTGCGCTCGGGGGGACGAGGAGAAATGCGCCGGCGACAATCGTGCCGGTAATCGCCGCCTGCAGCGCCGCGGTGGTGATGGTGCTTCTTGCCTCGTCATCCGTGGTCTGGATGCGCATCGCGGCGAGAATGCCGAAGACGGCAAGGGCGACCGGAGCCGCCGGATCGAGGAATGACAACACGGGCTGCGTGAGGATGGCCAACCCGTGTGGGCCGGCGGCCGCGCCGCACAAGAGCAGCAGCGCCGGCGCGAGTGTCGCGGTCATCCCTTTGCGTGTCATCACCGTTGAAGCGCCATGATGCGATGCGCGCCGTTGCGACTCACGGCGACGATGACGAGCTTGCCGCTCTCGGTCGCCTCGAACGCCGATGCGATTTGAGCCGGTGTCGGTGCGTTGATGCTTCCGATCGCGGTGATGAGATCGCCCGTCACAATGCCGGCGGCCTCGGACGCGGATCCGTAAACGACGCGGGTCACTTCGGTGCCCACGCGGGCAACGCGTCTCATGCCGAGCCCAAGGAAGGCGGCGTTCTCCGTCGATGGTGCGCGGATGGGCAGTTGTACGACCCGGGACGCGCCGCGTCGCATGACCCGAAGGTTGAGCATGTCCCCGACGCCGGCACGTGTCGCGCGCACGCGCCACTGTTCGGCGTTCGTGATCGCGACGTCGTCGATTTCCTCAATCACATCTCCGACACGCAGCAGCGGCGCGGCTATACCGGCCGGGTCAACCCAGGCGACGATGACACCGGCCTGCGAGCCGGTTGCGGCGGCCAGTCGTGGCGTCAATGTCTCGACGTCGATGCCGACGTCGGCCGTTGCTTTCGGCGGAGCCTCGAGCAGCCGTTCGGCGGCGGCCAGAAGCACTCGCGCCGGCACGATTGCCAGGCTTGCGTCGGACTGCACCACGACGCCGACGAGCTCTCCCTGTTCGGTGAACAGCAGCGCGCCGGGTGAGACTGCGGCGTCCGTCGGCAGCGCCCATACAGAGCCTGCCCACTGCGGAGTCTCGATCGGGGCAAGCGAGCCGACAAACAGCGGTTGCAGTGAGATGTCTTCCGGCGACGTCGATGAGGCGAGAAGGTAGCGCGGTTGTTGGAGATCTCGCGGCGACCAGAAGAGGGGCAGTTGCGGCCGTGTCTTCATCGCCGTTTCGACCAGCATGAGCCCGGAGGCGCGATCCTCCGCGACGACGCCAGGCGGGGCTGGGCCCGCCCGGCGCGTGGCTGGTACGGCGACGGTCACGGCCAGATCGTCGCGAATACGGAGTCCGACAGAGCGTTGAACCGGTCTTCCGCCGTTGGGGTGCGTGTCGTCGCGAGCCAAGGCGAGTGTGACAAGGGAGTCGGAGAGCCGCGCGCGAAGCTCGCCGACCCGTGCCGCGAGTTCCGCAAATGTCGGCGGACCGGTGAGCTGATCGAGAATCGGCGGTACAGGATTGGGTGCCGCAGGGCGCTCCGGGAATCGCACGCGGGCAAGCACCCACAGCGTGAGCACCGCCACCAGTGCTGTCAGCAGCAGCCGGCGCGTTTCACGTGGAAGCCGCGGCCGATACGATGCGCTCTCGGCGCTTTCAATAACGTCGGTGTTGTGCGGTACCACGGTCAGGACACAATATGCGCCGCCGCTCGAACCTGGAATACTGGCGACAGACGACGCCAAGCTCAACCTTGGCCACGGGCGTCAGGAAAAATTACTGTTCAGGGGGGATTGAGAACCTATCACACCTTGTTGAGTTCATGGCGTGCAAAGGATTCAACGGGTAAATAATCATCGAACCGCTACCGACTGCCATTGAACCTCTTGAACCCATTGACGGCCCCGCTTGCGCTCATCATTTTCGGCGCGGGGGCGGTTGCCGGAGCGCTCGGCGTGGCCCTCGGCCTCGGGGGCGGCATTTTTCTCGTCCCATTTCTCACGCTCGTCCTCGGATTCCCCTTGAAATCGGCTGCCGCGATCAGCCTCGCAACGGTGATCGCAACATCGTCAGCGGTCACGGCCCAGCGGGCCGGCAATCAGTTGATCAACCTGCGCGTCGGCATGGTGCTCGAAGCGGCGACCACAATGGGAAGCCTGCTCGGCGGCATCACCGCGCAGCTTGTGGCGGAATCGGTGCTGCGGCGTCTGTTCGGCGTCGTCGCCATCGCGGTTGCGGTGGTCGTGCTGGGACGCGTCAATAAGCGCAATGTCATCCTCGATCCGACAGTCGATCCCGGCCGCCTTGGCGGCCGCTTCTACGAAGAGGAGAGCCACGCCATCGTCTCGTATCGCGTGAAGCGATTACCGCTGGCATTATTTGCGTCCTTCATCGCCGGCAACGTGTCGTCGCTGCTTGGGATCGGAGGGGGGATCATCAAGGTGCCCGTGCTGAACGCCTGGTGCGGGATGCCGCTGCGTGCGGCCGCGGCGACGAGCGCACTGATGATCGGCGTGACCGCTACCGGTGGCGCCATCATCTACTACGGTCGCGGCGATCTCCAGCCGCTCCTGGCCGCACCCGCTGTACTTGGCGTGCAGCTTGGATCGTGGGCGGGCGCGCGACTCACCTACGGAGCCTCGGTCAAGTGGTTGAAGGTGCTGATGGCGACGATTCTCGTGATCGTCGCCGTGCTGATGTTTCTCAGGAGCAATCAATGAATCGCGATCGGTCCGGGTTGCAGCGGCTGGAGACGACGATTGGTGAGGTGCTGCGATTCGGCACGATCACGAGCTCGACGATGTTCGCCATCGGGCTGGTGATGACGGTCGTCGGTTACCAGCCCGCGGTGGCGCGGTTGCTGCTCGCGACCGGGCTCGTCATACTTCTTGCGACGCCGCCAGCGAGAGTCGTCGTCTCGGTCATCGAATACGTCCGCGAGCGGGACTGGACGTTTGTGCTGTTGACGGGGATCGTGCTGCTTGCCCTGGCTGGAAGTGTCGTCGCTGCGTATTTCTAGCTCCGGGAACCAGCACCCCCGGTTCCGATGACAAGCCGGGGCAGCCGGAAGGCGGACTGAATCCGGGTGTAGATCGCGCCGAAGAGGCCTGCTCCTGCGAGTGCTCCGGCCAGCGCCGCAACCGCATAGATCTTGCCTTCGCCGATGTTCACGAAGATGGGACCGGGGCACATGCCGCAGATCGACCAGCCGATCCCGAAAAGAATTCCGCCGGCGACGTTGCCGCGATGCTGCGGCTTGACCGGGACGACCACCGGACGGCCGGACAGGGTCCGCCCATGACGCTTAATCAGCCAGAGTCCGGGGGCCGTGATCGCGACGGCGGTCCCGATAATTCCATACAGCTGAAAGCTGGTGAACAGGAACATCGCCTGGATGTAGTTGTAGTCGGCTGCGCCGCTGCGGCTCAGGACAAAGCCGAAGACGATGCCGAACGCAAGATAGAGCAGCGCCATCAGAGGTGGAACAAGACGCGGTAAATGAACTGCGTCGTCACGATTCCCGCGGCGAAGAAGCTCATCGTGCTCATTAGGCTCGGACGCTCGAAGTTCGACAGGCCGAAAATGCCGTGGCCGCTCGTGCAGCCGTCCGCGAGTCGTGTGCCGAAGCCGATGAAGAGCCCGCCGACGAACATCCACGCGAGCTTGCCAGCGTGGCCGAAGCCAATTGCCTGATCGAAGATTCCAAGACTCCAGATCGGCGCCCAGCCGCCGCCAAGCACCGCAGAGAGAAATCCGCCGACCGCGAGGCCGACGATAAACGGCACTCGCCACCCTCGCGCCAGCCGCACGGCGTCACGCGTGAAGTAGCCGTTCGGCAGCACGAAGCTGCAGACATCTTCGAAGCCGGTGGAGATACCGAGCCGGCGGTTCGCGATGAAGAGGAGGGCGAGGGTGATGAGCGCGATGCCCGCGCCGGCAACCGCCCAATGAATCGGCGGCAGCCCGTGCAGAATCAGCGGCATCTGGAAAATCCCAAATCCCAAATCCCAAATCCCAAAACCCAAAACCCAAATCCAAATGTCCCGAACCCACGATTGGGCTCTTGGGGTTTGGAGTTTGGGATTTGGGTTTTGGGATTTACTTATGCGACTCGACGTATTGAATCGCGAACGTCTTCAACGCGCCATTTGTCAGACCGAGAGCTGCCGCTTCGGTGCCCGCCCGCTCGGCGTCCCACTTGTCGACCTGCATCCGCTTGATCATCCACATCGCGGCGGCGCGGTTGCCGCTGGCGCAGTGGACGAATGCGGGCTGGTTCTTCGCGTCCGTGACCGCCTTGAGGAAGCTGTCCACGACGCCGGGATTTGGCGATGCGGCGTTGAACGGCAGGTGGATGAACGTGATCCCCGCGGTCTTCGCGGCGGCCTCTTCTGCGTCGACGTTGGCGCCGGCCTCGCTTGCCTCGCGCAGATTGATGATCGACGCGTAGCCCATCTGTTTGAGTCCGGCGACCGCCTGCGGTGTGGTCGCGCCGGCGCACGCGATGGTGGTTTCAAGGCGGGCGAAGTTCGTCACGCCCGGAAGCGTTTCCTTCGTGACGTTCTGCGCACCGGCAACGGAGCCGCCGATCCCGAAGAGAACGACGACGACACCGAGCGCATATCGTTTCAGCATGATGGGTGTTATGGTAGGTCAACCCAGCCATGCGACGCCACACGCCTTTCGCGCTCGCGCTCCTCGCTTTGATCGCGTGCGGCCGGCCGGCCGCGGAGCCCCCGGTTCCGTCGCCGATCACGATGACGGGGCCGCTCATCGCCGCCTCCATGAGCATGAAGGCGGCCTGGGAGTTCCCGCGCAACCCGCTCACCGACAAGTCGCTCGACAACTCGAAGCTTTCTGAGGAGGTCCGTCGCGGGTTCAAGCTGTTCACGAACACCCCGGTCGAAGCGCCGCGGCTGGCGCCGGGCGGCATGTCGTGTACGAACTGCCACATGAATGCCGGTCAGCGCGAGAAGTCGATGCCGCTCGTCGATGTCGCGGGAATGTTTCCCGAGTACAACCGTCGTTCAGGCAGGCTCTACAGCCTCGGCGATCGGGTCACCGATTGCTTTCTCCGCAGCGAGAACGCGACCGGCGGCCAGCTCGCTGCCGACCAGCTGCCGAGTGCTTCCTCGCCAGAAGTGCTCGCGATATCGGCCTACTTGACGTGGCTCGCTCGTGGGGCGGAAGTGGGGAAGAACCCGTCGTGGCGCGGCCAGAACACGATTGCGGCGTCGGCGCTGGTGCCTCTCGAGAAACTCGACAAGGCGAAGGGCGAAGCGATCTACATGGATCGCTGCGCGACCTGCCATGGTCCCGACGGTCAGGGCGTGCAGATTGGCGACAAGATCGCCGGCCCACTCTGGGGCGAGCGGTCATGGAACGACGGCGCCGGCGCCGCGCGGATCTATACGCTGGCCGGCATGATTCGTTATTCGATGCCGTATCTCGACCCAGGCAACATCACGGACGAAGACGCGCAACACGTGGCGGCATTCATCAACTCGAAGCCGCGCCCCGCGTTTCCATTCAAGGAACGGGATTACCAGGTTGAAAAACTGCCGCCCGACGCGGTCTACTACACACGCCTGCAGAGCAGCATTCGCTAAGGAGATC
This sequence comes from Vicinamibacterales bacterium, assembly GCA_035764385.1. GTDB lineage: Bacteria > Acidobacteriota > Vicinamibacteria > Vicinamibacterales > UBA2999 > Gp6-AA40. The sequence continues at coordinate 4,959 of DASTZI010000373.1, read as the reverse complement.
GTTGATGAGCGAAATATCCGGCCGTCGATCGTTTCTGACCGCGCTTGCCTCGGTGACCAGCCTCGCGGCTATTGGATCTCGTGAGGCCGCCGGGCAGAACGCATCACCCTCGGCGGGTCCGTTCGACATGGCGTGGCTGGAGCAGATGAAAGGGAAACACAAACAGCTGTACGACCTGGGCAGCTTCGATCTCGGGGCGGACAATCGTCCGCTTCGATTCTGCAAGAACTTTCTGGATACCTTCCGCGATGTCTACAAGCTCGAACATCCGGGCATCAACACGGCCGTCGGCATATCGGGTCCAGCCATCGCGATGAACGTGTCGGATCGGATCTGGGAGAAGTACAAGCTCGGCGAGCGCTCCAAGATCATCGACCCGATGACGAAGCAGCCTTCGGTGCGCAATATCTTCCTGAGCGACGATCCCGATATCAGCGTCAAGGCGATACAGGCGCGCGGAACGATCTTCTGGCAGTGCAACGTCGCGCTCGGAAACGTCGCGCAGCAGCTCGCGACGCAGTTCAAGATGCCGGTGGGCGAGGTGCGTGCGGATTTGATCGCCGGCCTCAATCCCGGCGTCAAGCTGATGCCGTCACATGTGATGGCGCTTGCCCTGGCACAGGAGCGCGGCTTCACGTACATGAGGCCGTGAAGATTTCACCGAGACGGGCCTCAGAGACACAGAGACTCAGAGAAGCGTTATTTCCTCTGCGTCTCTGAGCCTCTGCGGCTTCAGGCTGCCTGCGACCTTCTCTTAATTGCTGCGTAGAGCCCGGGTACGACCAGCAGCGTCACCGGCGTCGACAGCGCCAGTCCTCCAATCACCGCGAGCGCCAGCGGTTTCTGCAGCTCCGCTCCCGCTCCCAGTCCAAGCGCCAGCGGAAGTAGTCCGAAGAGCGTACAGAAGGTCGTCATCAGAATCGGACGCAACCGGATACGGCCCGCATGCGCGATTGCGCGCTCGAACGGTTCGCCCTCCCAGTGCAGCTTCTCCGAAAAATCCAGCAGCATGATGCCGTTCTTCACGACAAGGCCGACGAGAAGGATCAGCCCCATCGCCGACGAGATGTTCAGGTCCGTGCGCGTGAGCAGCAGCAATAACAGCGCGCCGCCAAGCGATAAGGGCGCCGCCAGCAGAATGAGGACCGCCGGCGTCCAGGCGTTGAACTGAAAGACGAGAATCGTGAACACCAGGATCACGGCGAGCCCGAAGACCATCAGCAGCTCGCGGAACGACTGCTGCTGCGCCTGATACTGACCGCCGATCTCGTATGTGTAACCGATCGGCAGGCGCATCTTGTCCAGATTCGATCGAATCTCGGCGACGGCGCTTCCCATGTCGCGGCCTTCGAGACGGCCAGTGATGCTCGCCATCAGCCGCAGGTTCTCGCGCTTCAGCTCTCCCTGACCGTTGGCGCGCAGCATGTGCGCCACTTCGGACACCGGAATGAGCTTCCCCTCAGAGCTTCTGATGAGCGTCTGCGGCAGCCAGTTCGGATCGAATCGATAGACGTCCGGCAATCGAACGCGAACCGGCACACGGCGATCCGTCAGCCGAAGATCGGTGGCGACCTCGCCGAGCCAGTTGCCGGCGAGCTGATCCGACACCTGCGCCACAGTGAGCCCGTACCGCTCGGCCGCCGCCGGATCGACGGTCCACGTGACCTCGGGATTTCCTTTCTGCACGCCGACCACATCGACGACCCCACGCACCTTGTTCAACATTTCCTCGACCGGGTCGGCGAGCTCGGCGAGTACGGCTGGATCGCTGCCGAAGATCTTCACTTCGATCGGCTCGGGATTGCCTTCGAGATCGCCGAGCATGTCCTGCAGCAGTTGGACGAACTCGATATCGACGAGCGGAACGGCTTCGTGCAGCTTGTCGCGCAGCTCCTCGATCACTTCTTCCGACGATCGGGTTCGTTGGTTGCGCGGCTTCAACCGCACGAGGATGTCGCCGGTGTTTTGCGCCGTCGCAAACAGGCCAAGTTCAGATCCCGTGCGGCGCGAATAGGAGGCGACCTCCGGTGTCTCGGAGAGCAGTTTCTCTATTTCCTTGACCTGCCGATCGGTCTCGCCGAGTGCGCTCCCTTCAGGCGTCAGGTAATCGAGGACGAATCCCCCCTCGTCAGCGGCCGGGAAGAATCCGGTACCCACGGAGTAGAACAACCCAACCGTCAGAACGGCGAGCAGAACGGCGACCGCGATCGATAGTGCCGGGCTCCCGACCATCCGCCCAAGCATCCGTTCGTACACGCCTTCGACGCGTCCGTGCCATTCGCCGGAGGGCTTGTGATGTTGTGATGCGGCCCATCGCGCCATCAGCGGCACGACGGTAATCGACAAGGCGAGCGAAATCAGGACCGCAACAGTGAGACTCATTGAGAGCGCGCGGAAGAACTGACCCGGAACACCCGAGAGCAGGCCGAGCGGTACGAAGACCACGACGGTCGTCAGCGTCGAACTGACAAGCGGGGCGATCAGTTGCTGCACGGCGTTGACGACGCTGTCGCCCTCTTCACCGGCCCGCCGGTGGATGTTCTCCACGACCACGACCGCATCGTCGATGACGAGGCCGATGGCGACGGCGAGGCCTCCGAGCGACATCAGGTTGATGGTCCCGCCAAACACCCACATGAACACGAACGTCGGGATCACCGCCATCGGCAGCGTGATCGCGGCAATCATCGTCAGCCGCCAGTTGCGAAGGAAGACCAGCAGTACGATCACGGCAAGGAACCCGCCGATCAGAATCGCGTCGCGCACGCTGGCGATGGATTCTTCGACGAACTCGGCGAGATCGTAGACACGGGTGATGCGAATGCCGGCAGGAAGGGTCTTGGCGAGGCTGGCCAACGTCGCATCGACACCCGCTTTCAGATCCAGGATGTTCGCCCCGATCTGTTGTGCGATGCTGACTGAGACAGCATCGCGACCGTTGCCCGTGACGAGCAGCGTGCGATCCGGAGCGCCGGGTGTGACAGTCCCGACGTCTCGGACTCGAATCGTCGCTCCGCTCTTGACCAGGACCGGCGCGTTGGCAATGTCGTCGAGGTTCTTCCACAGTCCCGAGGCGAGCGCGAGATGCTGCAGTCCGGACTGCTGGAACCTCCCGACTGGCACCAGCGTGTTCTGCGCGGTGAGGGCATCGGACACATCGACCACTGTGAGACCGGCGGCGTTCAGCTTCGCTGGATCGAGAACGACCTCCACTTCCCGGGTGTCGCTGGACAGTACCTCGATGGTTCCCGCGCCCGGCACCCGTGCCAGTTCGGGTTTCATGACATACGTGGCGTAGTCGAAGAGGTCGGCCGTCGGCAGTGCACCCGTCATCGAAAGGATGAACACCGGAAAGATCTCCGGTGTCATCCGTTCGATCTGAATCTGCGAATCCATCGGCAGGTCGCCCGTAATCTCGGCAATCCGGTTCTGCACCTGCTGGAGCGCGACGATCATGTCCGTTGACGCGGCGAATTGCGCCGAGACCTCCGCCGCACCGCGAATGCTCCGCGATCGGACGCGCCGGATCCCGGGAACGCTCATCACGACTTCTTCGATCGGACGCGTGACGGTCAACATCATCGTGTCCGGCGGCAGCGTCCCCGAGTGCACGACGATGACGACGCGCGGAAATTGCAGGGGTGGGTAAATGCTGCTTGGCAGGGCGAGGGCGGCGATGACGCCGCCGACGACAAGCGCCACCGCGATCAGCGCCGCGGCTCGCGAGTGCCGTTGCGCCAGGGCCGCGACGTTCACTTCTTCTCGCTCTCCTTGTCTTCGTCCTTCTTCTCGTCTGGCGCGGCGTTGTCCTCGTCTTCGTCGGCCTCCATCGTGATCTTGGCGCCATCAGGAAGTCCGGCTTGCCCTTGGACTATCACCATCTCACCGGCCTTGACGCCCGACACGATTTCAGCATCGGTTCCGTCGTCGAGCCCGATTTGCACCGGCCGCCTGTGTGCCGTGTCACCCATCACGATGAACACCGCCGTCTCTTCGCCTTCGCGCGCAATGGCAGAAGAGGGGACAAGCACGACATTGGTGTGCTGCTCGGCATCGATGTCGACCTGAGCGGGCGTTCCAGCCGCAAGCGTCGGTGGTGTGACGAATGCCAGGCGCACGGGAATCGCCGCAGTACCCTGTTCGACCTGCGCGGGACGCGAGACGACCTTGAGCGCGAGATCCGGCGCGCCTCTCACGGCGGCCTTCATCCATCCGCCCGCTCCGACCGTCACGCGCGAGGATTCGCTGAGCGGGACCGACGCGACGACTTCGAGCCGGCGCGGGTCGATGACGCGCAGGACCGGGTCGCTCGCCGCCGGTTCCACGAGATCGCCAGGATTGTGGGAGCGCTTCGCGATGACGCCGTTGAACGTCGCACGAACCGTCGCGCGCGCCGCGGACGTGACCGCTGCTGCCCGCGACGCCTCGGCTTGTCCGACTGCGGCTTCTGCATCCGCGACCACGTGGTCGGCGTCCTCCATGTCCTTGCGTGCGGCGATGCCGCGCTCGAACAGGTCGCGCTGACGTGTCTGATTGGCTTTCGCGGTGGTGAGTGAAGATTGCGCGCGCTGCACTTCAGCGGTCTGACGTTGGACTTCGGCCGTCAATGATGGAATTTCGAACCGGACGAGGACGTCTCCCTTCGCCACGCGCTCGCCCTCGGCGCGCGTAATCTCGAGAATGCGGCCGGCCTCGGGGGCGATGACGATCAGCTCGCCTTCGGGCGCGGGATTGATGATGCCCGTCGCGTGGAGGACCGCGCGGATCGATCCGAGCCTCGCCTCTTCGACTTTGACGGGAACGGGCGCCTGGCTCTCTGTCTCTTCAGCGGATTGTTTGCTGCAGGTTACCGTCGCTAGCGCAACGGCAAAAACTATCAACTTCCACACTCCAACTCCCAAGCAACGCCGAATATCTTGGAAGTTGGGAGTTGGGGATTGGGAGTTGAGCGCAGTGTTC
>DASTZI010000372.1:0-8389 GCA_035764385.1 Vicinamibacterales bacterium | reverse complement strand
GTGAAGTATGACAAGAACGGCATGTTCATCAAGTCCGTCGGCACGCGCGGCAGCGCACCGGGACAGATGAACACGCCGCACTCGCTGCAGGTTGACGCCAAGGGAAACGTCTACGTCGCCGACCGCGGCAACGCCCGCATCCAGGTGTTCGACAACAACCTCATTCTGCGCGCGATCTACGACCATGTCGGCAACCCGTGGACGCTCTGCATCACGCCGGGTCCGCACCAGTACCTCTACTCGTCGAACTCCTATCCAGACAGCAACCCCGCCGCGGCGCGTGACATCACCGGCGAGGTCTACAAGATGGAGCTCGATGGAACCGTCATCGGGAAGTTCGGCAAGGCCGGGAAACAGTTGAAGGAATTCAGCACGATTCACGGCATGGATTGCCGCAATGAAAACGAGCTGTGGGTCTCGGAAATCACCGCGTGGCGCGCGCAGAAGATCATCCTGCATCCGCAGGCGGCGCCGGCGCGGCCCACCAGCACGTCGGCGGCGCGGTAAGGGGGATGACCATGAGACGCATACTTACGATTTCGCTTGTCGCCCTGGTCGTCCTTGTCGCGGGTCACGCGATCTCCGCACAGCAGCAGTTCGGCGGCGCGCAGCTCGCCGTTCCTGAAATCCCGTTCGATTCGGTGCCGAACTTCCTGAAGATGCCCGACAAGCTGTATCTCGGCGAGGTGACCGGCGTCGCCACCAACTCAAAGGGACACATCTTCGTCTACACGCGCACCGGGACGACGACCGCCACGCTCGGCGGATCGCGCGTCTTCACGCATGACGGCTCGCGTCTGTTCGAGTTCGACGACAAGGGCACGTACGTCCGCGAGATCGGCGTCGGCATCTACGGCTTCGTGTTCGCACACGTCGTGCGCGTCGACTCGCAGGACAACATCTGGGTGGTCGACGAGGCCGCGAACATCGTCATGAAGTTCGATCCGAACGGCCGCATCCTGATGACGATCGGCCGCAAGCCGGAATCGATCAACATCCGCAATTTCGAGCCACCGGCTCCGCCGGCCGGCGCGGCGCGCGCCGGCGGGCCCGCTGGGGGGCGCGAAGGTGGTGCGGGTGCAGGCGGGCGCGGCGGCGCGCCGGCAGCACCGCCGGTTGTGGGTGCAGGCGTCGCGGGCGAGAGCTTCAATCGTCCGACCGACGTCGGCTGGGACCCGCAGGGCAACATCTTCGTGTCCGACGGCTATGGCAACTCGCGCGTCGTGAAGTACGACAAGAACGGCGTCTTCCTCAAGATGGTTGGCCATCGGGGCACAGGGCCGCTCGAGTTCAACACCCCGCACGGGCTGGCGGTTGATGGGCAGGGGAATGTCTACGTCGCCGACCGGGCCAACAACCGCATCCAGGTGCTCGACAACGAACTCAATTTCAAGGCACAGTACCTGAACGTCGGTTCGCCGTGGACCGTGTGCGTCTCACCCGGCGCGCATCAGTACCTCTTCACGTCGAACTCGAACTACCCGAACAATTTCGACAACGGCGAAATCTACAAGATGGAGCTGGATGGAAAGATCGTCGGCCGCTTCGGCGAGGCGGGCAAGCAGATGAAGCAATTCGGATCGGTGCACGAGATCGACTGCCGCGATCCGAACGGCATCATCGTCGGCGAGCTGACGAACTGGCGCGCCCAGAAGCTGTTGCTCAAGGCGCCGACGAATTCGACCAAGTAATCCAAACCCCAAATCCCAAATTCCAAATCCCAACGTCCTTCGGGGCGTTGGGATTTGTTTTTGGAGGTGAAGCCATGCGGACGACGGCATCGGTTCTCGCACTCATTCTTGCGATGACGGGGCTCGCGACGGCGCAGGAGCTATCGGACTACATCAGCATCAAAGACGGATTCAAAATCACGTTCCCGGCCGAACCGAAGATCAGCGAGACCACGTGGACCTCGCAACAGAGCTTCGTCCTCCCGGCCCGCGTCTACAGTCTCGACAAGGGCAAAGAACGCTATTCGGTGACCGTCGTTGATTACAGCGGCATCGAGAAGATGGGGATCGAGAAGGTCAAGGGCTGTCCGGTCGGCGCGCCGCTCTGTCGCGGGACCGACATCAGCGGACCCGGTCTCTGGAAGCACGACGTCCGCGAGGCGATTCAATACGGCACGTTCAAGCTGCTGCAGCGCGACGCGAAACTCACCGACCTCACGTGGAGCCAGCACGATCTCGTCGAGGGCAACGACATTCAGCTCGTGAACACCGCCGACCAGTCGCGCACCTATGCCGTGGTCGCGATGCACGAGATGAAGCTCTACATCGTCGAAGCGACCGTGCCGAGAAACTACCCGCCGGCGACGCTCTTCCAGACGTCACTGGGGTGGGTGGACAAGAACGGCAAAGGTATTCGCTACCAGACGGTGTACAGCAACGAATTCCACGGCATGCGGCAGTACCCCGTTCCACCGCTCGCCGGCGCGGCTGGCGCAGGGCGCGGACGCGGTGCCGGCGCTGACGCGCAGTAGGAACGCCCAAACCCCAAATCGCATATCTCAACGAAACGTTACGAGCCACGAGGCACAAGAGACTCAGAGGAAATTTGATTCTCTGTGTCTCTGAGTCTCTGCGGCCCGTGATGTCTTGCTTTGATTTGGGATTTGGGATTTAGAGCGTGTAACAAAACCTCCCGGCTCCGCGACGGACAGAAAGTCGGCCCCTCCTCCGGGCGGTAACGTGGACGCCATGGCTGTCAGGCTGCTTCCGGATGCGCTTTGGGATCTCATCGAACCCTTCGTTCCGATTCCACCACGACGAATACACGGCGGAAGACCGCGCGTCACTGATCGAGCGTGCCTCACCGGCATTCTCTTTGTCCTCCGCAGCGGCATCCCGTGGCAGATGTTGCCACACGAACTTGGCTGCGGCGCTGGGATGACATGCTGGCGACGCCTGCGCGACTGGCAACTGGCGGGTGTGTGGGATCTCATCCACTTCGCGCTCCTCGATTGGCTCGCGCGCCACGACCAGATTGATTGGTCGCGGGCCGTGGTCGACAGCTGCTCCGTGCGGGCGGTGTGTGGCGGTGCGAAGACTGGTCCAAATCCCACCGATCGAGCCAAGCGAGGCAGCAAACGTCATCTGATCTGTGATGGCCACGGCGTGCCGCTCGCCGTCCGCTTGACTGGTGCCAACCGGCACGACTCGAAAGAAGCGTTGCCACTCATCGATGCGATTCCCTCGCTCCAAGGCGTTCGAGGGCGGCCGCGGTGCCGTCCGGAATGCATTCTCGGCGACCGCGCGTATGACGCAGAGCCCATACGTCAAGGCCTGCGAACTCGCCACATTCTTCCGCGGTTCGCCATGCGCCGCACGAAGCATGGGAGTGGCCTGGGCAAATGGCGGTGGGTCGTGGAGCGCACGTTCGCGTGGCTGAATCAGTTTCGCCGCCTGCGCGTGCGGTACGAGAAGCGAGCCGACATTCACGAGGCCTTCCTCTCGCTCGGGTGCGCTCTGATCTGCTGGCATGCCTTGCGGAAGAGCTGGGCGAACGGCTAGCGCTGGCCGCCGGATCACCATCGCGCTTTCCCGCTCCGGACGCGCCCACTACAATCAGCGGGAGCGGCTGATCCGGAACGTTCATGGCCTTCGCCGCCGGCGCACGCCTCGGTCCGTACGAGATCCTCTCCGCATTGGGCGCGGGCGGCATGGGCGAGGTCTACCAGGCCCGCGATAGGAAGCTCGGTCGGGATGTCGCGCTGAAGATCCTACCCGAGCCGTTCGCCGCCGATCCGGATCGCTTGGCGCGTTTCCAACGCGAGGCGCAAGTACTCGCGTCGCTCAATCATCCGAACATCGCCGCCATCTACGGCCTGGAAGAATCTGATGGCATCCGCGCACTTGTGATGGAGCTGGTCGAAGGCCCGACCCTGGCGGATCGACTCGCACGCGGCGCCTTGCCGTTCGACGAGGCGATGCCGATCGCGAGATCGATCGCCGAAGCCCTCGAAGCGGCGCACGAGCGAGGCGTGATTCACCGCGATCTCAAGCCGGCGAACATCAAGCTCACGTCTCAAGGCCAGGCGAAGGTGCTCGATTTCGGTCTCGCCGCGATCGTGCAGGACCCGAGCCGGCCTGATGTGAATGCGACGCACTCGCCGACGCTGACCCTTGATGCAACGCGCGCCGGCGTGATTCTGGGCACCGCGGCATACATGTCACCGGAGCAGGCTGCCGGCAAACCGGTCGACAAGCGAGCGGACATCTGGTCGTTCGGCGTCGTCCTGTGGGAAATGCTGACGGGCAAGAAACTGTTCGACGGCGAGACGGTTGCCCATACATTGGCCGACGTACTCCGCGCGCCCATCGACTTCAACCAGGTGCCTCGCAGTGCCCCGCTGGCAGTCCGCACGTTGCTGCAGCGCTGCCTTGATCGGGACGTGAAGCGTCGCCTGCGCGACATCGGCGAAGCCCGCGTCCAGATCGAGAATTACTTGACGAATTTTAGGAGCGCATCGACGTCGGCGGCTTCCGCGTCTTCACCGTCGTGGCTCGCGGGCGGAGGCTGGATCGCGGCGGCTGTGCTCTTGGCCGCGTTTGGTGCGCTCTCGCTCGTCCACTTCCGAGAGACGCCGACCACCGCACTCACCACGCGCTTTCAGATCCTTCCGCCCGACAGGGCCACGTCTGCCGACTATCCAACGATCTCGCCTGACGGCCGGCGCCTGGCCTTCGTGGCGACCGTCGACGGCAAAACGCTCCTGTGGGTTCGGCCGCTCGATTCGCTCGCGGCCCAATCGCTCGCGGGAACTGAGGGCGCGGCGTCGCCCTTCTGGTCTCCCGACAGCCGCTTCCTAGCATTCTTCTCGGCAGGCAGGCTGAAGAAGGTGGATATCGCGGGCGGCCCCCCGCAGACGCTCTGCACGGTGGAGGGAGTCCGCGGCGGGACATGGAGTCGTGACGGCACCATTCTCTTTTCGGGTGCCCCGGGACCGATACGCCGAGTGGCCGCCGCTGGCGGGGTACCGACAACGGTCACGAAGGTCGCGTCTCCAACCGAGTTGTCTCACAACTGGCCGCAGTTCCTGCCGGATGGCCGCCACTTCCTCTACTGGCTCTTTGAGCGAGAAGCAGACCGGGAGAGAGCCGCCGTCATCATCGGATCGCTCGACGACCCACCCAACTCCACGCAACGCCGGCGCCTGCTGGCGAGCGATTTCATGGCGGAGTATTCCGCTGGCCACGTGCTCTTCGAGCGGGAGGGCGTCTTGATGGCTCAACCCTTTGATGCGGGGCAACTCCAATGGCGCGGCGAGCCCTTCCCCGTGGTCCAGGAGCTGGGGCCGGCCGTTACTGGACGTAATGGCTGGAGCGCGCTGTCGGCGTCGTCCGACGGAACGCTCGCGTACCAGAGCATCCGCGCAAGGAGGCAGCTCGCCTGGTTCGATCGCGCGGGCAAAGAAGTTGGACGACTCGGCCAGCCGGAAGATCAGTTCGCTCCGAGGCTCTCGGCCGACCAGCAGCGAGTGGCGGTGAGTCGGCGCTCCGCAGAGGGGAAGACAGATATCTGGTTGCTCGACCTGGTGCGCGATGCACGCATGCGATTCACCACGTTCCAGGCCGCGAACAACGCGAATCCCGCATGGTCGCCTGACGGCGGCCGCATGGTCTTCATGTCCAACCGAGAAGGCCCGTTCTTCGACCTGTACTTGAAGGCGTCCAGCGGCGCTGGCGGGGACGAGTTGCTTCTGAAATCGAGTGATTCCAAACTCCCCACCGACTGGTCTTCCGACGGTCGCTTCATCCTCTATCAAGCGCAGCACCCGAAGACGGGCTGGGATATCTGGGTACTCCCGTTGGAAGGCGACCGCAAGCCCGTTCCCGTACTCCAGACTGAGTTCAACGAGTTGTTGGCGCAGTTCTCGCCGGACGCCCGCTGGATCGCGTACCAGTCCGACGAATCCGGGCAAGCCGAGATCTACGTGCAGGGGTTTCCGAAGTCCAGCGGCAAGTTTCAAGTTTCGACGAGTGGCGGCAGCTTTCCGCGATGGCGCCGTGACGGCAAAGAGCTGTTTTATCTCACCCCGGACCGCAAGATGATGGCGGTTGAGGCGAAAGCCACTGCGACTACGTTCGAGACTGGCCGCCCGCGCGAACTGTTCCAGGCTCGCGTCGCCCTCTTTCTCTCGATCGCTCCGACATACGATGTCACCGCTGACGGCCAGCGCTTCCTGATTCAGACCATGCCCGACGACGCCGAAGGCGCGTCGCCCATCACGGTCGTGATGAATTGGGCTCCGAAATAGAATATGAGGTTATCGCGCGAGGTTTTGTTAGAGGTTCTTAGAAAGTCACTCTGAATCCAAGCTGCATCCGGCGCGCGAGACTTCCATCAGCTCCCCTGCCATACAGTGGGCTCGTCTCAACCAGCGTGTAGGTGTTGTAGTTCTCGTGATTGAACAGGTTGAACGAATCGGCAAAGCCCTCGATCTTCGCGCGCCCGCCGAGCGGGAACGTCTTCGACACACGAAGGTCGACGCGATGAATCGCCTGCCCGACGAAGCTGTTGCGCGCGACGATCGATCCGTCGGCTCGCAGTCGGCTGCCGGTTGCCACGCCGACGTTGCGACGATCGCCGCCGGACGTGGGCGCAAACCGCGCACCCGATCCGTAGAAGTACAGGCCGCTCACGAGAAACCCCTGCGGCAGCTCGAAGATGCCGTTGAACACGGCGCGGTGGCGCTGGTCTGACGTCGCGAGCCCGTACTCGCCGCCCAGGTCCTTCGCCACCGCGAACGGCACCGGTCCCATCGTGCACCACGACTCCGCCGTCTCCCGCGCGCAGTCCACCGCGTACGGCTGCGGATCGTCGTCCCACAATCCGGCAAGCGTGTACGTGATCGAATACTGATAGTGGCTGCTCATACGCCGGCTAAAGGCGGTTTCGAGCGCTCGGTAGTTCGAACGTCCGGTGTTGACAGATACCTGTGTCAAAGCCCACCCGGGAATTGGACGACGAGTGACATCAGTGAACGGATAGTTGATGCCGGTTGCCTGGTTGTAGGCGAGATTCAGGTTGTTGAGCGTGAGTCGCTCGTGGCGCGCGCCGTTGAAATTGAAATCGGAGGTGAGCGCCATCGTCGATCCAATCTGACGCTGGAATCCGATCGATGATGTCCAGCTGTACGGCATCGCCATGAAGGGCGACGCGATGGCGGAGCCGGTGCTCTGATCGATTCCCGACTTGCGGAGCTGCGCGAGCGTCGGCAGCGGACCGTTGAAGGGATTGCTACCGAAGTCCGGCCGGCCGTCGTTGAAGACCTGCGCGACGAACGTCGTGGCGGCAGACAACGTGAACGACGTCAGGTTATCGATCACCTGGCCGTAATAGCGGCCGACGCCGCCGCGAATGACGGTCCGATCGTTCAGCTTGAACGCGGCCCCCACGCGCGGGCCGAAGTCGGTCGTCTCGTTGGGACGGCCGCCCTTGAGAATCGGGTAGACCTCGATGAAGTTCGCGAATGAATTGGGCTGAAGGTCGTAGCGCAATCCGAGATTGAGCGTGAGGCGTCGCGTTACCTGCCAGTCGTCCTGCACCCATCCGCCGACCGTGTGACGAATGGCGCGGCCGCCGAACTCGCCGACGCCGACCTGATACGACCGAATCAATGGGTTCAGCGCGTTCAGGTTCCACGTGTCCGGATTGTTCCAGACTGGCATCAGCTGTTCGATGTTCGCCGGAGGCCGTGCAGTCGATGCGTCGTAGATGCCGACGCACGGGCGGCAGTTGTACAGATAAAAGGTGGTGTAGAGATATTCGCCGCCGGTGTGCACGTCATGACGGCCTGCGCCGTTGAACGAATACGTCCAGTCGTCGCGCAGCGAGACGACCTGCTGCCCGAGTGTCTGCGGCCAGTTCGTGTTGTTGTTGCCGAACTGGTATCCGTTGAAGTTGATGCGCGGCGCACCGTTGGTGACGCCGAACCCCGCCTGCGGATGATGCGCCCAGGTGACGACGCTCTTGTTGCGCTCGACGGCGCCGCTGAAGCCGAACTTCAGCTCGTTGAGGCCGCGATTGCCGATCACCTTCGAGTGCGTGGCGTAGAGCGTGTCTGAGTTCGCGGATGAATATCCCTGTGACGAGGGATGCGTCGTCGCGCCGTTCAGCCCCGCATACGCAGGGTCAGTACGGATCCATTTGGTCGCGCGCAGCATCAGATGCTGCTGCGCGCCGATCTGGAAATCGAGCCGCGTGCCGCCGTTCCAGTCGAGTACCGCGCGCTCCTGGTCGACGTTGAACGACGGATACGGGCTGTTGAACGTAATCGTCGACGGCTCACGCTCGCGCTCGTAGTAGACGAAGTAGTGCGCGCGATCCTTGCGAAGCGGACCGCCGTAGGTGCCGTTGAACCGCTGGTTCGAATACGGAAGGACAC
>DASTZI010000371.1:0-15931 GCA_035764385.1 Vicinamibacterales bacterium | reverse complement strand
CTTACCTGGCTCGCCGACGACAGAGGTTCGCGCCTGAGGCACGCGCTCGCCGCCTCGCTCGATGTATCCAAGGATGTCGTGTTTGGTCACGCGTCCGCCAATCCCTGAACCAGCGATCTGCGCGACGTCCACGTTGTGCTCTTTTGCAATACGTCGGACCAACGGCGAGGAACGCCGTCGGCCGTTATCTGATGGCTGCTCCGAGGCGACCGCCGCAACTGTTTCGTCGGCAGGTGTCGGAGCAGGTGTGTTCTGGCCGTCCGGCTGCTGCTTTTCCGGCGCAGCAGGCCCGGGTTCGCCTGCGCCGGCTTCGGGGGCACGAGCCTCGCGTACTTCGTTCGCCTGGCCAATTTCAGCGACGACGCTGTTGACCGCGACGGTCTCACCTTCCTTGACCTTGATGTCCGTAAGGACACCAGCGACCGGTGAGGGGATTTCGGCGTCTACCTTGTCTGTGGAGATTTCAAAAAGTGGCTCGTCACGCTCGACGTTCTCGCCGACCTTCTTGATCCAACGGACGATCGTCCCTTCCGCAATCGATTCCCCCATCTGGGGCATCACGACGGGCGTCGGCATTCGAGACCTCTCAGGCTCCCGGCTTCGGGCTTCCGGCTTCAGGAAGTTTAGCGCCCCTACAGATGAATCGCCGCCCCGTGTGTCGCATGCGCTGCTTCGCCAATGGCTTCCGAGAACGTCGGATGTGCATGGATGGTCTTCACAAGCTCTTCCACGGTGCACTCGAGCCGTAACGCGAGAACTGCTTCGGCAACGAGTTCGGTCGATCGCGGCCCAATCATGTGGACGCCAAGGATTTCGTCGTACTTCTTGTCCGCGACGATCTTCACAAATCCCTCGGTCTCGCCCGCCATCTTCGCCCGCCCAAGTACACCGTACGGGAATGAGCCGACGCGAACGTCGTATCCCCTCTGCCTCGCCTTCGCCTCGGTAAGGCCCACGCTGCCGATTTCTGGATCGCAGTACGTGCAGTTCGGGACGTGGTTGTAGTTGATCGGGCGCACCTCCTGGCCCGCGAGTCTTTCGGCAACGAGGATGCCCTCGGCGGAGGAAACATGGGCAAGCTGTGGATGCGGCGTGTCGCCGAGTGTAATGACGTCGCCAATTGCCGATATGTTGGGGACTGACGTTCGATAGAGCTCGTCGACTTTGATGTAGCCGCGCTCCATTTGGACGCCTAGTTCTTCAGCGCCGAGGCCGCTCGTCACCGGCCCTCGGCCCGTCGCCACAAGGAGCAGCTCCGCCGTCAGCTTTTGCGACTTCCCATCCGGCGTCTGCGCCTCGATTTCGACGCCATCCGAACCCGCCGACGCTCTGGTGACTTTTGTTCCCGTTAGCGACTTGATGCCCTGTCTCCTGAACGATTTTTCGAGCTCCGCGGAAATCGCTTCGTCCTCGAGCGGCACGAGCCTGGGTAGCAGCTCGACGATCGTCACCTCGCTGCCGAACCGGCGGTAGATCGACGCGAATTCGACGCCGACGGCGCCGCAGCCCATGATCAACAGCGATTTCGGGATCTCTTTGAGGCCTATCGCATCGTCGCTCGTAATGATGCGTCGATGGTCGATCTCAATGCCGGGAACACTCCGCGCCGAAGAGCCCGTCGCAATGATGATTTCCTTGGCGTCAAGCGTCTGTTGATCGCCGTCGGCGACCTCGACCTTGCCGTTGCCGACCAGACGTGCCGTTCCTTTGATCCAGTCGATCTTGTTCTTCTTGAACAGGAACTCCACACCGCGCGTCAGGCCGTTGACGATGCGGTCCTTACGCGCGTGGACCTGGTTCATGTCGACAACAGGCGTCGCAGCGGGAATCGTGACGCCCCATTCCTTCGCGTCACGGATCACTTTCAGGGCGTGCGCGTGTTCGAGCAGCGCCTTGGTGGGAATGCACCCCCAGATCAGGCAGGTGCCGCCGAGCGCCTTCTGCTTCTCGACGACCGCGACTTTCATCCCGAGCTGCGCGCACCGGATGGCTGCCACGTATCCGCCGGTGCCGGCGCCAATGATCACAACATCGTAAGAAGTCGCCACGAAGGCCTCACGTTATCGAAGGAAATTCGGAGGTGTCAAGGAGCCGCGCTATACTCGCGCCGCTGATGGCCGATCGACGCAAGACCGTTCTCATTGTCGACGACGACGAAGGAATGCGCGACACGTTGACGGCAGTTTTGAGGCGTGACTTCCGTATTCTGAAAACGGCAACTGGCGAGTCGGCGCTGCAGATCATGGAAAAGGAGGACGTCGATCTGATGATGCTCGACGTCAACCTGCCGGGAATCAGCGGCTTCGAGGTCCTCAGGATCGTCAAGGAGAACTACGCCTACGTCGAGGTCATCGTCATCTCCGCGCTGAAGGAGCTGGAGATTGCGGTCGAGGCGATGCGGCACGGCGCCTATCACTACATCTCGAAAGACTTCGATGTCGAGGGTGTTCGAACACTCGTCAACAATGCCAGCGAGCGTCAAGACCTCAGCCGGCACGTCATGCGGCTCAGCGCCGAGGTCGCTGAGCAGAACGACCGTGAGTTCATCGTCGGGCCAAGTCGGACAACCCGCGACATCATCGATTTGGTCCACAAGATCGCGAAGCTCTCGGCAACGGTGCTCATTCTCGGTGAAAGCGGCACCGGAAAGGAGCTGCTCGCGCGACTGATTCACCGTGAATCGGCCGATCCTTCCAATCCGTTCGTCCCGGTGAACCTCGCAGCCATCCCGAAGGAATTGGTCGAGAGCACCCTGTTCGGACATGAAAAGGGTGCGTTTACCGGGGCTATCCGCCAGCAGCTGGGAAAGTTCGAGCTGGCGGGCGGCGGAACGCTGTTTCTCGACGAAGTCGGCGACCTGCGGATCGAACTGCAGGCGAAGCTGCTGCGCGCGATCCAGGAGGGTGAAATCGAACGCGTCGGCGGGATGCATCCGATCAAGACCGAGTTCCGGCTTATCGCGGCCACAAACGTCGACCTCGACAAGGCGGTCAAGGAAGGCACGTTCCGCGAGGACCTCTACTGGCGCCTCAATGTCATTCCGGTCCGGATGCCGGCGCTTCGCGACCGGATCGAGGACCTGCCAGAGCTCGCGCGATTCTTCATCCGTCGCTACAACCAGAAGTTTCGCAAGAACATCCAAGGGATCGCCGATTCGACGCTTCGGATCCTGACCTCGTACTGGTGGCCGGGCAATATACGCGAGCTCGAAAACCTGATCGAGCGGATCGTCGCCATCTCGGATAAGGACTGGATCGCCGACGAAGATTTGCCGTACGAGCTGCACGTCGCCCAGCTCGATACGGAGGGGCCGGCAGCTGAAAACCTGCTCGAACGGGCGGTGACGACCTTTGAGCGGAACTTCCTGATCCGCGCGCTCGAGAAATCGGGATGGAACGTCACGGGGACGGCTAGAACGCTCGGCATTCCGCTCAGCACGCTGAAGTTCAAGATGGACCGCCTCGAGATCCGGGAGCTCGCCAAAAAGATTCGCGGGAGTTAACGAGGCGGGACGCACGGCTAAAACCACACAAGGACCTGCCTATAGCGGCCAAAAACTTGGCCGCTCTTGAGCGCTGCATTTTTCACAAGAAATTGCGCATTGCCTTGAACGCGCGCTGCACGGCGCAAGTTGTTGGCCGTGCGCCGCTCGGTTCGATTGAGCCGCAGGCAGTCTGTCAGACGCGCACATCTCCCAATAGATTCAGCTATTTCCGCACCTAACAGAGACGCAGCACACCCGCTGGTATTCGCGTTGCTCAGTAAAACTACTGAAAGGCCGCGGTGAACGCCCACCGTGTCTTTCTTCCCCCCAACTAGGCAATCGAACAACGGTTCGGGCTTCGGACAAGGTCTTCTATGCAGCCGTCGATGTTCAACCTGCAGGTGGTGCTCCCGGAGACGAGCGAGGTGTTCCTGATGAACACCTTCTCCGACGCACAGCTCCTCGTCTCGACCGATGTCGCGGCCCTGCTGGGTCGGATCAGGAACGGCCAGCACTCGTTCAACGCCGAAGAACGCGAGGCGGTCCAAACGCTTGTGGAGAACGGGTTCATCGTCGACAACCGTGACGACGAGCAGGGGGCGCTGAAGAACTACTTCACCGCAATGCGCGAAGACACCGATCAGCTGCGCGTGACGGTGCTCACGACCCTCCAGTGCAACTTCGCGTGCGACTACTGCTTCCAGGGCGACCACGGCGACTACAACAAATTCGCCGCGAAGATGACGATGGAGCAGGCCGAGGGCGTCGCGCGATGGATCGAAACCCGGCTCGACGATGTGCGGCCGCAGAAGTTCGTGATGTCGTTTTTCGGCGGCGAGCCGTTGCTGAACCTTCCGGTCATGTACCACCTGGCCGAACGATGCCACGCGATGTGTGAGGAGCGCGGGATCCCGCAGCTCGTCAACATCATTACCAATGGCCTGCTCCTGACCCGCGATGTTGTCGAACGGCTGACGCCCTACGGTCTGAACGGCGTGAAGATTACGCTCGACGGCGACCGCGACACGCACAATCGCATGCGTCCGCTTCGCGGCCGCCAGGGGACCTTCGATCGGATCATCGAGAACATCCGCGAAGTTGCCAATCTGGTTCCGATCACCATCGGCGGCAATTTCGATGAGTCGTCAGTCGACAGCTATCCGCACCTGCTCGACTTCCTGAGAGAGCAGGAGTTCGCGGACAAGATCGCCAAGATCAATTTCAAACCGATCATCAAAGGCGCCACCACTCCGAAAGGCATCATTCCGCTCACCGTCGTGAGCGCCGACGACAAGCCGCTCAATGGCACGTGCATGACGAGCGCCGGCGCCGGGAAGCTCTCGGGTGTCGGCGGCAGCATGTGCGACTCGTGCCACTTCGTGGACGAGAAGATGGCGTATCTCCGCGACGAAACGCGGCGGCGTGGCTTCCCGACGCCTGACGGCGTCCACATGGGGCCGTGTGAGATCCATCGAAAGAACGCACACACGATCGGCCCAGACGGATCGATCTACGCCTGCCCGGGATTCACGGGCGAGCCGACCGCATCGATCGGCCACGTAGACGGCCGTGTCGAGAGCTGGCGGCAGGCGGCGGCGGAGCGGTTCGAGCATCTCAGTCCCCACAAAGAGGAATGTGGCGATTGTTCGTTCGTGCCCGTGTGCGGTGGCGGTTGTTCGGTCGCCTCGCACGCAGAAGCTGGTGACATGCACGTGCCGACCTGTCATCGCGGAGCATTCGAGTCGGCGTTAGTGAGCTTGGCGCAGCGGACGGCCGCCGATGCCAGGATGTGAAGACCCAGTCAATCAACCCAATTGGAGTAAACTCATGAAGATCACGGTCATTAAGAAGGCGACGACGGATCGCAAACCACAGAATTTCTGCCCGTGGATCCAGGACGAAATCACCGAGCGAAAGAAGTAAGCCAGCATCACCTGGCGGTTGCCAGGACATGTATCGCTAGAAGACGCCGCACCGCCACCCGGCTCATGTGCGGCGTTTTCCTTTTGTGGTCGCTGTCTGCGCTGGCGTGCACGTCAAATCCCTCACCGACCTCAACGCCGCGATCCGAATTAATCATCGGCAATCCCGAAGGACTCGTAGAGGGAACGGATCTCGGCATTCGACAGACCGCGGCCGCGCTCAGCGTCGAGAGTCTCACGCAATTGGGCGTCGACGGGCGACCGATTCCACGACTCGCGGAAAGCTGGTGGTGGACCAACGATGGCAAACAGCTCAACGTCAACCTTCGTCGCGGCGTCACGTTTCATGATGGAACATCGCTGACCGCGCCCCTTGCCGCGAAGATACTCAGTGAAGCGATTTCGCGTCCCTCAAATCGGGCACTGTTTACATCGCTTGGCGACATCACTGCTGTTCGCGCGCAGAACGATCGGCAGGTCGTCTTCGACCTGTCGAGGCCTTCCGGCCTGCTGCCCGATGACCTCGAATTGCCGCTGGCGTTTGGATCCCCTCAGGTTGGTACGGGGCCGTATCGGATCACGAAGTCCGACGAGTCCGAGTTGGTGCTCGATCGTTTTGACCACTACTACCTTGGCGTTCCACAAATCCCGCGCGTCGTCATCCGATCGTTCGACACCGTTCGCACGGCGTGGACAAGTCTCCTCCGTGGCGATGTGGACATGGTGACGAACGTGCCTCCCGACGCGGTCGAGTTCATCAGCAACGACGACGTCCGTGTCGTTTCATTTGAGAGGCGATACCAGTACCTAGTGGCATTCAATGCGGGCAGACCACCCCTAAATTCTCCCGTTGTGCGACGCGCCTTGAACATGGCAGTCGATCGCGAGGCGCTCATCCGAAAGGTCTTTCAAGGCCGCGCCCAGGCTTCAACCGGGCCGCTCTGGCCGAAGAACTGGGCTTACAACAAATCCACGCCTTCGTACAGATTCGACCCGGGCCTTGCAAGATCACTTCTGCAGTCGGCTGGCTTAAAGGCCGATACGAAATCAGCGAAACCTGACACTCGGTTTCGATTCACGTGTCTGATTCCGGAAAACTTCAACGTCAATGAGCGTGTCGCGCTCGAAGTGCAGAAGCAACTCTATGACGTGGGCGTGGACATGCAGTTTGAAGTCGTGCCGAGCAAGGACTTCGATACTCGGGTGCGACAGGGACGATTTGAGGCAGTTCTTATTGCGATGATCAGCGGTCCAAGCGTCGGCCGGTCGTCTCTCTTCTGGCGCTCGGCAGGTCGCGCCAACGGTCTGAATGTCTTTGGTTATGAGAACGAGCAAGCCGAACGACTCTTCGATGCCTTACGCACCTCCACGAACGACGTAGCCACTCAGTCTGCATTTACTCGATTGCAGCAGGTTTTTCTGGACGACCCACCCGCACTGTTCCTCGCGTGGGACGAACGGTCGAGAGCCATTCGGCGGCAGTTCGAGGTTGAGCAGGACATCGGTGGGCCTGTAGACCCCGTGTACACCATCTGGCGCTGGAAGCCTGCCGTCGGCCCGCAACTTGCGGTCGCGCGGTGAAAAGAATTTCAACCCGCTTCGCTCTTCTGATGGCCGCCGCGGCGGTCATGCCGCTGCTCGGGTACGGCGCGGTATCGATGTACTCGCTGCGAACTGGTGCGCAGGAGACAGTGGTCCAGGGCAACCTGAATGTCGCGCGTCAAGTCAGCGAACAGATCAATCTGTATGTCACTGGCAGCGTGAAGATCCTGAAAGCGGTCGCCGCTGACTTGCAGCAGACCGGCTTGGCGCCGTGGCAGAAGGATCGAATTCTCAAAAATTACGTTCTCGAATTTCCCGAGTTCAAAGAGCTCACGTTGATCGACGAGAGCGGTCGGCCAACGATTACGAGCCGCTTGGGAAAACCGTCGGTCACCGTGCCGGGCAGTGCGGTCACGAAAATTGACGATGTCCTCATCTCGAAGTTTTCTGTCGACAGCGACCTGCTCCCGACCGCGGACCTGGCAATTCGTCTGAACGATGTTGAGAGCACAGGATGGCTCGTTGCCCGATTGAACCTGGAAGAACTATGGCGAATGGTCGACCGCATTCGCGTCGGCAGCAACGGATATGCCTCGGTAATCACGAGCGAAGGACAGCTCCTGGCGCATGGCGATCCGGATCAGAAATCACGCGTCGCGCGCGGCGACAACATGACCGGTCATCCTTTGATCAATCTGCTGAACTCGGAGAAATCAGAACGTATCGCCTCAGCAGAGTATTCCGATGAGCGTGGGACTTTTCTCGGCGTCGCCGCACGCATTCCATTGCTCGATTGGACCGTCATTGTCGAACAACCGCAGTCGGAAGCATTTGCGATACCGATCGCGCTCCAACGACAGCTCGAAATCGCGATTGCCCTGGCGCTGTTGGCGATGCTCGCAGTGGGTTATTTCTGGGGCCGTAGCTTCATCAATCCGATTCTGGCGCTCACGCGCGGAACCCGAGCGCTGGCGGCCGGCCGCCTGGACGAACGCGTGGTGGTGGGAACGAAAGACGAACTCGGGCAGCTCGGCGACGCGTTCAACAACATGGCCGACCGCCTCGTCGAACTGCAGGAAGACGTCAGAAAGAAAGAGCGGCAGGCGACATTCGGCCGTGTCGCGGTTGGCCTCGTCCATGACATCTCCCATCCGATTCAGAACATCGGCAACAGCTGCAAGCTGATTGTGAAGATGTTCGACGACCTCGAATATCGTGAAAGCTTCAAACGGACAGTCGAGCGCGAATTCGAACAGGTGAAGCGAGTGCTCGAGGACTTGAGAAACCTCGCCAAACCGAAGCCGCTGGAGAAATACCCGCTCGACATCAACAAGGCGCTGCACGACACCGCAGAATCGATGTTGGCAAGCGCCGAACGATCAGGGTTGTCGCTCGATCTGGAGTTGGTGTTCGGTCCCCTGTACATCGAGGGCGACCAGTACGCGTTGAACCGCATTCATCGCAATTTGCTGACGAACGCCTTTCAGGCAACGCCCCCTCAGGGCCGCGTCGTCATCCGGACGCTGCGGCAGAACGAAGAAGCCATCATCGAGATCGAAGACACCGGCAGCGGCATCCCTGCCGAGCGCCTCGGCACGATTTTCGATGACTACGTCACCACCAAGAAGCAGGGCCTTGGCCTCGGCCTGGCGCTGTCGAAAAAACTGGTGGAGCAGCTCGGCGGAACAATCTCGGTGACCAGTCAGGTCGGCGCGGGAACCACCTTCACCCTCCGCTTCCCGATCACCAAGGCTCGCCCTTCGCAGCTGGCCGCCGTCTAAATCGGAACAGTCTGGCTGGAAAAATTAAACCCGGCGCGCATCGCGCCGGGTTCAGAGGGGGATCGTCTTGCCGCGGAGGTGGACCTCGGGTCCGCCCCTACTTTTTCGGCAGGACGGTGTCTTTCAACTGCTTCGCAATGCGCGCCTTGACGACCGTCTTCGCAGGGATCTTGATGGCTTCACCCGTGGCCGGATTCCGACCCATGCGCGCTTTGCGCTTCTGCACGACGAGCTTCACCATCCCCGGCAGCACGAACTCGCCGGAGCGCTTCAGCTCCTTCTCGGCGAGCGTCGTCAGCTCGTCGAAGAACTCGCGCGCCTGCGTCCGCTTCACTTCGAACCGCTCAGCGAAGTGAGAAAACAATTCCGATTTGCCCATGCGTCGGGCGTCTGCCATCACGTCCCCCAAGTCTGGTGCGCGCCGACCTTTCGAGCCGCAGGACAGGTTGCGCGCTCACGCTGTCGCGGAAACTTTGAGAAAAGCGTCGTAATGCTAGCGCGCCGACTCCGGAGTGTCAACGAAACGGCCCATGAAATCGAGGGATTTCGGGGGTGAATGCTAGAATTTTCGACGGTGCCCGCCGCGACGCCCCTCGAGACATTTCCGAATCCGCGCCCTGGGCGCGAGTTCGAAATCGCGATCAACTGTCCGGAGTTCACCTCGGTTTGTCCGAAGACCGGGCTGCCCGATTTCGGCGAGATCCGGATCACTTACGTCCCGCGCGATCACTGTATCGAGTTGAAATCACTGAAGTACTACATGATCGAGTTTCGAAATCGCGGCATCTTCTACGAGGCGGTCACCAATCAAATCCTCGACGATCTTGTCGCGATCTGTCACCCGAGACGCATGACTGTCGTGGGCGACTTTTCCGTGCGAGGCGGCATTAAAACCGTCGTTACCGCGTCCTATGACGAGGCACATCCCGATTGAGGACGTTCTCGATCTGCATACCTTCAGCCCGCGCGACATCAAGTCTGTCGTTGAGGAGTACGTGACCGCAGCCTGGGAGCGCGGCCTTCGCGAGGTTCGGCTCATTCACGGCCGTGGCCGCGGCATCCAGCGCGGCATCGTTCAGCAGGCGCTCGAACGCCACCCGCTCGTGGTCGAATTCTGGGATGCCCCCGAATCGCACCTCGGAGCAACGGTCGCGCGGCTCCGCGAACCAGACGACATTTCATAAATCACCACCTCCGCTTCGCTCCAGGATTCAAATTCCCGCAACGCTCGCCGCCCGCCGCGCGTGATTTTCGACGTTTTGCCTGAGGAACGACGCGTGCACGACGGAGCGCCGTGGGTCAAATCCGTTTGCGCCCCGGCGATGCGGTACGGATTCGAGATGAACGGTGGCGCGTCGCCGCCGAATCGTCCTTCGGCGCAGCCTCGATCATCGAAGTGGATGGCTGCGATGCGACCAACCATGGCATCAGAACGCGCTTCCTTCTGCCGTTCGAAACCGTCGATTCGGCGGCCAGGCTTCACGCGCCGCCGCGCTTCGTCACGGTGGATCGATGGAGGCGCGCCGTGCGTTCAACACTCGCCGGTGCGGTGCCGCGATGGACCTCACTGCGAGCGGCAGCCCGGGCCAATCTCACCGTGCTGCCATTTCAGCTCGAACCCGCCATTGCCGTTGCGCGCGGCGATGCCTGCCGCGTGTTGATCGCCGATGACGTGGGGCTTGGCAAGACGATCCAGGCAGGGCTCATCATCGCCGAAGCGCTCCTTCGAACGGCGGATGCGCGCGTCCTCATCGTCGCGCCGGCAGGACTGCGGGAGCAGTGGCGCAGGGAGCTGCAGTCGCGCTTCCACGTGCGCGCCGAGGTGCTCGACGCCCATCGCATCGCGGGCATCGCTGCCGACCTTGTCGCGGATGTAAACCCCTGGTCGATTCATCCGCTGGCAATTACCTCGATCGACTTCATCAAGCGGCCGGAGGTGATGCGCTCGCTCGAGACCCTCACCTGGGACGTCCTCGTGTTCGACGAGGCACACGCATTGGCCGGCCGTTCCGACCGGGCGGCCGCAGCCACCGCGCTCGGATGCCGCGCACGGGTCGTGGTCATGCTGACTGCGACACCGCACTCCGGCGACGAGGAGGCGTTTGCGCGCCTGACCGCCGTGGGCGACATCGGCGGCGCCTTTCCACTGATGACATTCCGGCGCACACGTACCGATGTCGGGTTCCCTGAGAATCGTCGTTCCTCGGTTCTCAACGTGCGGCCGACGACCGCCGAGACGGCGATGCACGGTGCGCTGCAGGACTATCTGCAGCGGCTCACTGACGAAACGTCAGTGCGCGGCGCTGGAACGTCACTGCTGTCGTCGATTCTGCTGCGCCGCGCCTGTTCGAGCGCGGCCTCACTCGCACGTTCGATCGAGCGTCGCATCGCGCTTCTGTTCAATGGCGCCGTCAGCGAACAGGACCAACTCACGCTGCCGTTCGCCGGAACAGATTCCGATGACGAACCCGGGTTCGAACTAGGAGTGACCGGACTGCGTGACGGAACCGAGGAACGCAAATGGCTCGAACGCCTGGCGGCACTCGCCGGAACCGCGGCCGTGCGCGAAAGCAAGGTACAGGTGCTGCGGCGGCTTCTGCGGCGGATCGATGAACCGGCAATCGTGTTTACGGAATATCGAGACACGCTGCAGCACATTTGCGCGGAACTTGAAGCGTTTCGTCCGCTGATTCTGCACGGCGGCCTCTCACTTCATGAACGCGCTGACGTGATTAGAAGGTTCAACGAAGGACAGACCTCGTTGCTCCTCGCAACCGACGCCGCCAGCGAAGGACTGAACCTCCATCATCGCTGCCGCTTCGTCGTGAACCTCGAAATTCCGTGGACGCCCCTCCGCCAGGAACAGCGCGTCGGGCGGGTCGACCGAATCGGACAAGCTCGTCGTGTACACGCCTGGACCCTCGTGGGTATCGGCACGCACGACGAAGTCATGGCTCGGCAGCTTTGCAACCGTGCGCAGCAGATAGAAACCGCGTTCACGAAGCCAATTGACCATGGCGAGCTTCGACATGCATCACAATGCGAGGCGGATCGGATCCTGACGGCAAGGGCTCTGTCGACTCAGGCCCCCATGCCCGCCGCATCACCGTCGCCGGTGATGACGTCGGTGCGCCGGCCGCACTGCGATGCCAGAGAAATCCGAGCATTTCAGCTCTCCTGCGCGGATGCGAGTGGACACGTCGCGTTTGAAACGATCGCGGGCGTGCGTATTGATATCGAACCGGTCGACGACCTGGGGCCGGACGGGAACGTTGCCGTCGCGTGTCACGAACAGGCGCTGGCATCGGCTGCGACCGACATCGCACCGTGGCTCGAGCTGTCACACCGCCGGGAAGCCGCGATCGCACGCTCCGTTGATGAGAATCATGCGCGACTCTCTGCCAAGATGCTTCAACCCGGCCTCTTTGACCGGCGCGCTGAAAGGGTTGCCGCCGCGCAGGCCGCTCGTGTCGATGAAGCGATTGCCAGGTCGCGCGATCGAGTGGATGCGCTCGACCGACTGCGACAGCTCGGTTGCGGAGAACGCAGGCTGCTCTTCGGCATCCGATTCCGGCCATGATTGCCGGCGTCCGTGGCCGGTTGATCACGGCGTCGTTCGCAGCAACCGAACTTCCGCTTCTTCCGGGGAACTCAGTCCCCAGTCGGGAAACGGTCCGCGCACTCCACGAATGGTCTACGCGTCGCGAGGCGGTGTTCGGGCCGGCATCAGGCGTTCGCGCGGTTGCCGACGGTATCGCGATCCCACTGCTGAAAATCCTCGGGTTCACCATCATCCGTCGGCACGAGGAGCACGGTTGCGCGCGCGTCGAGGCAGGTTGGCGGGGCATGGCGCTCGTGCCGGTCATGGTCGCTGGATGGGATGAGCCCCTCGACGGTCTCTGGCGCCACTCCATTCTCGACGCGGTACGTTCGGACGAACGTTGGGGATTTGTCTTCAACGGGTCGTCATTGCGAATCGTCGATGCCCATCGAACCTGGTCGCGCCAGTATCTCGAGTTCGACCTCGCGCTCCTCTCGCACGAGGAAGGGGGTGCGTTTGCGCTGCTTTGGCGTGTCGCCCGTGCAGAGGCACTGGCAACTTCGCCGCGGCTCCTCGATCGCGCGGTCGCTCTTTCCGCACGCCACGGTATGGCGGTCTGCAACGCGCTCGCCGACGGCGTCCTCGACGCGCTCGAACTGCTCCTGCGAACGCTGGGCGCGCAACACACACGCGCAACCACGCAGCTGCTTCTCGACCAGGCACTGACGGTCGTCTATCGGATCCTGTTTCTGCTGTTCGCGGAAGCACGTGGGCTGGTGCCGATGTGGCATCCGGTCTACCGCGACCGCTACACGATTGACTCGATCGTCTCCACATTGTTGACAGGAACCCGCGTCCGAGGTGTGTGGAGCGCGGTGAACGCGATTTCGAGGCTCGCCTACAACGGCTGCGTCGCGGGTGAATTGAAGGTGACCGCGTTCAATGGACGATTGTTCGCCCCGTCGGCAACTGGAGCGGTCGATCGGACCCGAATAGACGACGACCTCATGTCACGGGCGGTGCTGTCAATCAGCACGACTCCTGCATCGCGCGGCAAGGCGCGAACGCGGATCGCCTATCGCGACCTCGACGTCGAGGAATTAGGCGCGGTTTACGAACAGGTACTCGAATACGAGCCCCGGAACAGCGAACTGACCCGCACCCGTGATCTCCGAAAGTCCACAGGCGCCTTCTACACGCCGCGGGCGCTCACGTCATATCTCGTTCGCCGGACTCTGGCGCCGCTGCTCGACGGACGAACGGCCGATCAAATCTTCCGCCTGCGCATCCTGGATCCCGCGATGGGAAGCGGCGCCTTTCTTGTCGCCGCGTGCGGTCAGCTCGCCGAGGCTGCCGAGGCGGCACTGATCCGCGAGGGGCACTGGCACCGCTCCGACGTGACCTCGTCAGACCGCGTTGCCCTTCGCCGGGACATAGCCCAGCGCTGCCTGTTTGGTGTCGATCTCAATCCGACGGCCGTGCAGGTCGCCCGCCTGTCGCTCTGGCTCACAACGCTCGCTGCCGACAAGCCATTGACGTTTCTCGACCATCGTCTCGTTACCGGCAACAGCCTGGTGGGCGCAGCCCCCGGCGACCTCACGCGTCAGCCAGGCGGCCGAACGAATCGCGGCAAGCGCTCACGCGAACACGGATTGTTTGAAGCCAGTGATTTTGTGGCCGTGTTGAGGACCGCCGCGATCACGCGAGCACAGCTGGCGGATCAGGCGGACGAAAGCGCCGCTATCGTCCGAGCCAAGGAAAAGGCCGTCGCGGCCCTTCATTCGGCGGATGGGCCACTTGGACGGTACACCCGCGTACTCGACCTGTGGTGCGCGGCCTGGTTCTGGCCGAATCGGCAGCCACCGAACCGCGGAACGTTCGCGGACCTCCTGGACCTGCTTCTCGAACGCGGGAGCGCACTTCCGCCGCACACTGCCGATCCGCTCCTGGAGCTTGCACGACAAGCCGCGTCCGACCACCGGTTCCTGCATTGGCCGTTGACGTTTCCGGAGGTGTTCATCGACAACGATGGACAGCCGCTGGCCGACGGAGGCTTCGACGCCGTGGTCGGCAATCCGCCCTGGGACATGGTTCGCGGCGATAGCGGCGAGGGCGGGGAGCGAGCTTCACGGCGAGCGCATGCACAGCAGCTCACGGGGTTCGTCCGCGAATCTGGCGTCTATCGTGTCGAAACACGTTCACACGTCAATCGGTACCAGCTGTTTGTCGAGCGTGCGTTGCAGCTCACGAAACGCGGCGGCCGAATCGGACTCATCCTGCCGGGCGGCACGGTGACCGACAGTGGATGTGCCCCGCTCCGCCGTCATCTGTTCGATCATGCCGGACTCGACACGATCGCCGGCTTCGACAACCGGCACGGCATCTTTCCCATCCATCGCAGCGTGAGGTTCGTGGCGATCACCGCGACCAACGGCGTACCGACGGAAACAGTTCGATGCCGCTTCGGGCTCAGCCGTCCGGACGATCTCGAACAGCCCGTGCCTGACAAACCGAACGATGTCGAGCTGACGCGCGCCTTCATTGCCCGGCTGTCCGGAGACGACGACCTGGCCGTCCCCGACATCCGCGGACCGGTTGATCTTCAGGTGCTCGAGCGCATCAGCGCTCGCATTCCGACGCTGCACGAAGGCTGGAACGTCGCATTCGGCCGCGAACTCAATGCGACGGACGACCGTCACCTCTTTGCGCCGTTCGATCGCGACGCGCCGGGCCGTCCGGTGCTCGAGGGCAAACAGATCGATTCGTTCCGCTCGTCCGTCGAAGGGTGTCGCTATCAACTCCGCGCTGGCGCGAGCGTTCGAATCCCACGACGGCCTCGTCTTGCCTACCGGGATATTGCAAGTGCCACAAACCGGCTGACGCTCATCGCGGCCGTACTGCCCGCGGAGACTGTCACCACGCACACGCTGTTCTGCCTGAAGACGCCGCTTCCGCTGGATGCCCAGCACGTCCTCTGTGCGCTGCTCAACAGCTTCGTCGCGAACTACCTGATTCGGCTCCGGGTCAACACACATGTCACCGTATCGCTGGTCTCGCGTCTCCGGGTTCCCGTGCTCAATCGTGACAGCCGCACGTTTCGACGCTTATCCACACTTGCTCAGACACTGATGCACTCGCCGGCCGCAGCCGAGAGACAGCCCGAGTACGCGGAGCTGCAGGGATTGGTGACGAACCTGTATGGGCTTTCTGAGGCGGAGTTCGTTCACGTGTTGTCGACGTTTCCGTTGATTGCCGAAGACGTGAAGTCGGCAGCGTTAGTTCAATTCAACAACTTTCACTGACTCTGGTGATTCTCGTGATCACGAACCACGGAGACACGGAGAGCACGGAGGTTAGTCTTGCTGTACGGCGATTCACACCTTAACGATCTCTCCGAGAGCATCGTGCGCTTTGGTCCAATTCACACAGCCGTAATGTTGACTTACCTGCGAGTGGCGCAGTTACAACTTGGCTTGCTCCTGAACTTCAACACGCCTTACCTGCGACATGGCGTCAGGCGTGAGGGGCCTCCCTTTTTCGGTTCACTGGGAGAGCGAGTCCGCGGCGGTCTGAAGCATCCTTGTGGCGAATTCCCGAGGGCTTAGACCCTTGAGAGCTCGGTGAGGATGATGCTCATTGTAGTCCCACCGAAACGCGTCGA
>DASTZI010000370.1:0-6602 GCA_035764385.1 Vicinamibacterales bacterium | reverse complement strand
AACCGCATCGTCCACCACGGCGGACGCAGGTACGCGACTGAGGTGGAGGAGCTGATAAAGGCTCAGTCGAAGGATCGCCAGTATTTCACCATCCAGTTTTGCGACGCGGCGCCGGGCGAAATGTTCAATGAGGTGATCGAGACTTCGTTGCCAGCGAAAGGTACCGGTGACAATCTCCGCGGCGAGCGATCGGTCGCGTTCGTCGCTGAGGTGCCCACGACTGACGTGGAGCGCCGAAGGCAAATCGGCGCGGCCGCTCGACACCGCACGAACCGCATGGTACGCAGCGGTCCGCGCCGGAGCGGTCATGACTCTGAAAATGTCTCGCCGGTGGCGAGGCGATGCCCGAGGAGGAAATCGTGAGCGCGCATCGCACGACGTCCTTCGGGTTGGACCTCCAGGATCGCAAGCTCACCATCACCGGTGGCCACGTGAATGGCCTCCGACGTGGCGCGCAGAATAGTCCCTGGCCTCGTCGCTGACGCCCTTGCATCAGCCACCACTGAACGAAGAACGATAAGCCGCGTTCCCTTGAAAAAGGTATACGCGTGTGGCCATGGATAAAGACCGCGGACGCGGTTGTGAAGGTCTGACGCGGACCGAGTCCAGTCGATCAGCCCTTCCTCCTTGGTCAATCGAGAGGCGTACGTTGCCTGCGTGTCGTCCTGCGGCTCTTCGCGCGCATTGCCCGAGCCGAGCTGCTCGACGATGGTGACGAGGAGCTCCGCGCCCATATCCGCCAGCGCGCTCTCGACGACATCGCTGGTCTCATCAGGCCCGATCGGACGGGTCACGGTTGCGAACATCCCCCCGGCGTCCAGTTCCTTGACGACCCGCATGATGGTGACGCCCGTCTGGCTATCGCCGTTGATCACGGCACGATGAACCGGCGCAGCGCCGCGGTATTTCGGCAGGAGAGACGCGTGAACGTTGATCATGCCGAGCCGCGGAATGGTCAGCAGATGTTCAGGAATGATGCGTCCGTAGGCCGCGACGACACCGAGGTCCGCTCCCCAGCCACGGAGCGTGTCGGCCACCTCCGCCGGCTTCAGACGGTCTGGTTGATAGACGGGAATCCCACGTTCGAGGGCGAGCGCTTTCACAGGTGCGTGGGTGATCTTCTGTCCCCGTCCGCGCGGCCGGTCCGGCTGGGTGATCACGCCGGCTACGGAATGTGTCGAGTCGAGAAGGCGCCGCAGGGTGGGCACCGCAAACTGCGGTGTCCCGAAGAACACCACTACCATTTACCGGCGCGCGAGAGCTTCTTGATCTTGCGGACGATGAAGTCCTTTTGGAGTCCGCGGAGACGGTCGACGAAGAGCGTTCCTTCGAGATGGTCCATTTCGTGCTGGAAACAGCGCGCCAGCAGACCAGTACCTTCGATTACCTGCTCCTGGCCATCGCGGTTCAGGCCTTTCACGACCACTCGCGAGGGGCGCGCCAGCGTCGCATTGAATCCGGGAACACTGAGGCAGCCTTCTTCCTCGAGCTGCATGCCGTCGCGCTCGACAAACTCCGGATTGATGAACGTAATCAAGTCGGCCGGGTTGCGGCCGAGCGACACATCAGCGACGAAAATCCGCAGCGGTTCACCGACCTGCGTGGCCGCCAGCCCCACGCCGGGCGCGGCGTACATCGTCTGAATCATGTCGTCGATGAGTCGAACGATCTCGGGTGTGATCTCGGCGACGGGCCTGGCGGGCAGGTGCAAGACATCGGCACCGTAGCGGAGAATCGGACGTAAGGACATCCTCTAAGCGACCGTAGGGCCGGCTTCAGCCGGCCCAGGTGGTATGTGACGTGAACCGGCGGCGCACCTGCTCCGCGGTCGCCTCATAATGGCGCGCGATTTCTTCGATCGAGTCGCCCCCGAACTTCTCGAGGAACGCATCAGCGAGCACGAGTGCCACCATCGCTTCGCCGACGACCGCGGCCGCGGGGACGGCGCAGACATCACTTCGCTCGATCGCCGCGGGCGCATCCGTCAGCGTGTTCAGATCAACGGATCGGAGCGGTTTCATCAACGTCGCAATCGGCTTCATGAAGCCGGTCACGCGGACATCCTGCCCATTGGTAACGCCGCCCTCGAGGCCGCCGGCGCGGTTGGTGGGCCGAACGGGAGCATTCGCCTCAGTACGCGGCGGAAGAATTTCGTCATGTACCCGGGAGCCCGGGCGGAAGGCCGCCTCCGGCCCAATGCCGATTCCGACTGCTTTGATGGCGTGGATACACATCACGGCCTGCGCCAGGCGCCCGTCCAGCTTGCGATCCCACTGGACATAAGAGCCAAGGCCCGGAGGCATACCGGTAGCAATGACTTCAAACGAGCCCCCGACCGTGTCGCCCGCTTCCTTTGCGGCATCGATGAACGCAATCATCTTCTGCTGCAGCTGCGGATCCGCGCAACGCAGCGGCGCTTCGTCGTCGATGGCGCGAGCTTCGTCAAACGAGACCACGCGGTCTTCCGGGAGCGCGACATCGCCAATCGAGGACACGTGGCTTGCGATGCGGATGCCGAAGCGGGCGAGCAGCTGCCGCGCGAGCGAGCCGGCCGCCACGCGCGACGCGGTCTCTCGTGCGCTGGCGCGCTCGAGCACGTCGCGGATGTCCTCGTGGTTGTACTTGAGAGCGCCGGCGAGATCCGCGTGGCCGGGTCTCGGGCGCGTCACGTCAGGACGCTTCGTTCCTGATGCGCCCTCCGGCATGTCGTGCTCGACGTGCATCGTCTGCTGCCAGTTCACCCAGTCACGATTTCGTATCAACATCGCGATTGGTGCACCGGTTGTTTTTCCACGGCGGACACCCGCGAGGATTTCGGCGCGGTCGCTCTCGATCGCCATTCGCCGCCCGCGGCCGTAACCGCCCTGGCGGCGCCGGAGCTGCGCGTTGAGCGCATCGATATCGACATCGAGACCGGCCGGCATCCCGTCAAGCGTGATCACCAGCGCTTGTCCGTGCGACTCGCCCGCGCTCAGAAATCGCAACATTCGCAAGGCATTGTATACGAAGAAATTGCACACTCCGGGCGAGGATGAGCCGTTTTGCCGCGCGTTGGTGGCGTCGTCGCACTTGCATTTCGCCGCGGCATGGTGCGACTTGACGCCGATTCGAATCTCACGCCGTTGATCGAGGCGATGGACCACGGGCGCGACGGATATCCGCGATGGATCATCATCGACGGCATCAACGCGCGAGACATTGCGAATGAAGCAGAACGGATCAGTGCATCCGCTTGCAGTCGAGGATTCATTCCACTGGAGATCGACGCGTACATGCGGAGGCTCGTCGTCGGAGATTCCGAACTCGATGAACGGGCACTGCTGCTGCTCGATACGGTGGGACAACCGTTCCGGTCACATTCAGTACTCCTCCACGCGGCGGCGCGTTCGCCGCGCCCGCATCTTCTACTGACATTTCGGCGGACGGCCGACAAGCCGTCCGCTTACCGAGTTCGTGAAGCGCGCGCAGCATACGCGGCACCGGTAACCAGTCGAGACTCTCCGCGCGTGACCGAACTCGTCCTGCGGGCGAAGCGCGCCCTCGAGTTCGTCGCGTGTGGACGTCACGCCGCCGCGGAGCGTCTGCTTCGGGATGTTATCGCCGCCCTGGCGCGACGCGATTCGTTCGTGCATGCGTCGCGACTGAGCATCGCTCTCGCGACGGTTCTTGCCGACCGCGGCCGTCCGGGACGCGCGCATACGGTATTGGAGGATGCGATCAAATTCGCTCAATCGAACCGCGCCGAGGACCTCGTGATCGAAGCACGCATCCGCCAGGCGGCACTGCGGACCGCCGAGGCGGCGTTCGTGGAAGCGGAAGCGTTGTGCCGTGCTGTTCTCGAGGGCCCGGATGTCGCCGCGGCGTTTCGGGCTTGGACGCATGCGGTGCTCGCCGATGCGCTGGCCTGGCAGGGGCGTGTCTATGAAGCACCAGACATCGAGGTGGACAAGCTTGCGGGCCTCGAACCGCGAATCGTTGCCGAAGCCTGCGAGGTCAAGACGCGCGTCCACCTTGCGAAGGGCGAGATGTTCGATGCTGGGGGGTGCGTTGCCTTTCTGAAAACGCTCGCGGGCGATAGCCGGGATGCGATGGTGCAGCTTATCGCCCATGCCGCGGACCTCGCCGTCCTTGCGGCCGCTGGCGACCTCGTGCGAGCGGGGGAGGCCTTCTCAGCGGTGGTGGCGGCCATCAGGATCGCGAGGGTTCCGCTTCGCGATGCGTGGGCACGGCTGGTCTGGATTGACGCGTTGCGCCGCGGCGGCGACCACCACAGCGCGAGCTCGCACCTGAGGCGACTGCAGCGGCTCGAGGTAGTAGCGCCGGCGTTGCTCCAGCGGGAAATCCGCAAGCGAGTTTCAACGAACACTTCCGCAACACTACAAATGGTGTTGCCGTCGGCGCCGCGTTCGATGTTGTCAGTCGGGCTCCTGCGCACAGCACAGGAAGACGGCGATGACATGGTGGCGGTTCGCCGAGTAATTGCACGCGTGGCTGCCGACCTCCACGCCAGCCGGATCGATGTCCTGTCGCAGGCGGCCGGGCCACCGACGGTCATCTGCAGCACCGGTGACGGGCTTCCGACGAGACTCGGCGCGCGGGTGCTCGAGACGAGTCTCGCCATCGGCCCAGAGCGTCTGCACGGAGGACTGGAACTCGGTAGTCCCGTGCGGTTCGCATCGCGCGTGGTCGCCGCGATCGTATGCAGATGGCCCGTTGACTGCGCGGTCAGCCCCGACGCCGGTGAACTGATCGAACTCGCAACGGTGATCGTGTCGCCGCGTCTGGATGCCTGGCATGCAGGACGCCATGAGGAGGTCAGGTCGGCGACTGCGGTTCCAGAACTGCTCGGCGTCAGCGAGGCGATGACGACGGTTCGGAAAGCGATCGTCCGCGCAGCCGCGGCTCCATTTGCGGTGCTCATCGAAGGGGAAAGCGGGGTCGGCAAAGAGCTTGCCGCGCGTGGCGTGCATCAGTTGAGCGCACGACGCGAGCGCAGGTTCGGCGATCTGAACTGCGCCGCCCTACCCGATGAACTCATCGAATCAGAACTTTTCGGTCATGCGAAGGGGGCGTTCTCAGGCGCCGTCGTCGATCGTGCGGGTCTATTCGAGGAAGCGGATGGCGGCACCCTCCTGCTCGACGAGGTCGCGGACCTCTCAGTGCGCGCCCAGGCGAAACTGCTCCGCGCCATTCAACAGCAGGAAGTGCGACGCGTCGGCGAGTCGTTCAGCCGCAAGGTCGACGTGCGCATCATCGCCGCCGCCAATCGCGACATGCGTGCGGAAGCGGCGGCGGGCCGCTTCCGGCACGATTTGCTCTATCGGCTGGACGTCATCCGCATTCAGATTCCGCCGCTGCGCGATCGGCCGGATGACATCCCATTGCTGGCGGAACGCTGCTGGAAGGCCGCGACTGCGCGTACTGGCTCGCGCGCGCGGCTGTCGCCGGCGACGTTGTCTGAGCTTGCCCGCTACGCCTGGCCCGGAAACGTGCGAGAGCTGCAGAACGTAATCGCCTCGCTGGCCGTCGCGGCGCCGCAACGCGGCTGGGTGCGTCCTGCGCTGCTGCCGGCGATCATCGGCGCGGCCACCACTGTGTCGGCGGCGCGGCTCGCCGATGCACGTCGGCAATTCGAACGACGATTTGTCGAGGTCGCGCTGGCGCGCGCCGGCGGCAATCGCGCGCGTGCCGCTCGCGCACTTGGCCTCTCGCGTCAGGGATTACTGAAAACGCTATTGCGTTTGGGACTCGACGCCGCGGCGACGAGCAAGACTTGAAGCGCCGGGGCAACGGTGGCACTGCCGGTCGTGCCCGTGACAAGATGACGGTTTGCAAAGGAGACAATGATGTCCGCTGCCACGATTCCCAACGTTCTCGTGACCACCGACTGGGTGGCACAGCACGCAGCTGATACTGGAGTTCGCGTCGTCGAAGTCGATGTCGATACGACAGCGTACGACCAAGGCCACGTACCCGGCGCCGCCGGATGGAACTGGACCACGGAGCTCTGCGACACACTGATCCGCGACATCGTGCCGATCAAGAAGCTCGAGGAGTTGCTGGGCAAGAGCGGCATCGACAACAAGACCACGATCATCTTGTACGGCGACAATAACAACTGGTTTGCTGCTTGGGCGTTCTGGCAGCTCAAGATCTACGGCCATGAGGACGTCAGGATCATGGACGGCGGGCGGAAGAAGTGGGTCGCCGAAGGGAAGGAACTGAACACCGACGAGCCGTCTTTTCCGCCGAAGACTTACAGCGCGAGCGCACCCGATCTCTCGATTCGGGCGTTTCTACCCGAAGTGCAAAAGGCGGTGGCGCAAAAGTCGGCTGCCCTTGTTGACGTGCGGAGTCCGCAGGAATTCACCGGAGAGATCCTTGCTCCCCCTGGGCTCCCGGAGACCTGTCAGCGTGGCGGCCACATTCCGGGAGCGAAGAGCATTCCCTGGGCCAAGGCATGCAACGACGATGGGACGTTCAAAAGCGCCAGCGACCTCCAGGCGTTGTACGGAGGAGCAGGAATCACTGCCGACAAGCCCGTGATTGCGTACTGCCGAATCGGCGAGAGGTCCAGCCACACGTGGTTTGTCCTGAAATAC
>DASTZI010000369.1:0-7937 GCA_035764385.1 Vicinamibacterales bacterium | reverse complement strand
GTACTACGTCGTGAACATTTCGTCGTACGCCGCAACCTATGGCGCTCTGGGCGGCGTGATGGTGTTGATGTTGTGGTTTTATCTCTCCGGCGCAGTCATCCTGTTCGGCGCCGAGATGAATGCCGAGATCGAACACGCGTCACCGCACGGCAAGCAACCAGGGGAGAAGGTGCCGGGAGAGCGACGCGTCATCGGATCGGCGGCGATGCGAGCGTGGCTCGATAAGCGACGCGGTCGTGGCGGGCACCCGCCGAGTGCCGACGAAGTACGAAAAATCACGGAACACGAACCCGCTGCGGCGATGGCGGCCTCACCTCGCATCGCGTCGCAGGGGAAAGGCACGGGCCGCGGCGTCGACTGGCTTCTCGCCATCACCGTGGCGATCACGCAGTTCTGGATGACACTGAGAGCCTTGCGAAAGACACGCGCCTGATCAATGGTCATACCCGAGGAGGCCGGGTATGACCACGATTTCGAGAAGAGTTCTGATTGGACGTATTGGAGCGGTCGTTGGCGCCGCCACTCTGACGCCACGCTCTGCAAGTGCGCAGGGTGCCCAGGCCGTTCCTCCTCCCCCGCCGTTTGACACACATCGCGACTACCGGCCCAGTGCCGAACCCGTCAGCTATCCCGATCCCGACATCATCACGGTCGACCCTGCGTTCAATGCGCTTCGCGTCAACAACACGGCGATTCACCGCCTGTGGACGGGCGGCATGTGGTCCGAAGGTCCGGCGTGGTGCAGCCAGGGGAAATACCTCGTCTGGAGCGATGTGCCGATGGGCGTACAGCGTCGATGGATCGATGACGACGGTCGCGTGACGGTGTTCCGTAACGCCTCGAACAACAGCAACGGGAACACGTTCGATTTTCAGGGCCGGCAGGTGACCTGCGAACACACGGGACGCCGCATCGCCAGATACGAACACGACGGATCGATTACGGCGATTGCGGAAACCTACATGGGCCAGCGGCTCAACTCCCCGAACGACGTTGCGCCGCATCGCGACGGAAGCTACTGGTTCACCGATCCACCGGCCGGCTTCACGTTGTACGAAGGAGCGCCGGAGGTGGCGGGGACCACAACCAATGATGGCCGGTACAACTCACGTGCGGGACAACCGATTGGCGTCGGTAATGCCAAGCGCGACATCGCGATGGCCAACGTCTACCGCGTCGATGGGCAAAGCGGGCGTGTGGACATGATGATGAGCGCGTCGAGCCTGCCCGGAAATCCGAACGGGATCGCCTTCGCCCCCGATTACAAGAAGGTGTACATCGTCACCAACGGCATCGTGCACAGCTTCGATATGAGCGCGGACAACAAGCTGTCGAACCAGAAGGAATTCAGCAACTTCATGGTGGACGGCGTGCAGTGCCGCACCGACGGCATTCGTGTCGACGTGAACGGGAATCTATGGTGCGGCGCCAATGCGGGCCGTAATCTTGGCTACAGCGGCGTCACGGCGTGGTCGCCAGAGGGACGCCTGCTCGGACGCATCCGGCTGCCGGAGACGTGCGCGAACTTGGCGTTCGGGGGGCCGAAACGCAATCGGCTGTTCATGACCGCCGCGCAGTCGCTGTACGCGGTCTACATGAATACGCAGGGAGCTTCGCCAGGTTAGACAATCGGGGCCTGGGGGCTCGGGACTGGGGACTAGGCCACAAACGCCAGTCCCAAGGCCCCAGTCCCTAGTCCCCAACAGTCAAACCATCCGCAGCCGTACCCTCCGTACCGCGTGATCGCGTCCTTTCTCGAGCACGAGATGGGCGCGCTCACGTGTCGGCAGCACGTTCTGACGCAGATTCACCAGGTTGATCGTTTCCCAAATCCGCCGCGCCGTTGATTCCGCTTCGGCGGTCGTCAACGACGCGTAGCGGTGGAAGTATGAGGACGGGTTCTGAAACACGGTCGCACGCAATTTCAGGAACCGCGCGATGTACCACTGTTCGATATCCGACTCGTTCGCATCGACGTAAATCGAGAAATCGAAGAAGTCCGACACAAACATCGCCGGCGATTTCTTCTGCTGCGATCCGGTCTGCAGTACGTTCAGCCCCTCGACGATCAGAATATCGGGCTGGCGGACCGTCTGAAACTCACCAGGCACGATGTCGTACGCGAGATGCGAGTAAACGGGCGCTGCGACTTCCGGCAAACCGGACTTGACGTCCGCCAGAAAACGCAACAGACGACGGACGTCGTAACTTTCCGGAAAGCCTTTCCGATGTGCGAGTCCCTGTGCTTCGAGCGCGCGCTGTGGAATCAGGAAGCCATCCGTCGTGACCAGATCGACCTTCGGGTGGCTGGGCCAGTGTGACAGTAGCGTCTTGAGCACTCTGGACGTCGTGCTCTTGCCGACCGCGACGCTGCCAGCGACGCCGATGATGAACGGAATCTGCAGGTCCGCCGATCCCCCGAGAAACGTCGTCGTCGCGGCGTGCAGGCTTTGCGTTGCGCCGACGTACAGGTTCAGCAGACGCGACAACGGCAGGTACACGTCGCTGACTTCGTCGAGCGACACGCGTTCAGTGACGCCGCCGAGCGGCCGCAGTTGCGCCTCGGAAAGCGGCAGCGGCGTGGCGGCACGGAGCCGCGCCCATTCCGCGCGCGTGAGATCCACGTACCGGGAGATCTCGACCTTCTCGCGGGGTATTGGCACGGGCGGTAT
Organism: Vicinamibacterales bacterium; assembly: GCA_035764385.1. Taxonomy (GTDB): domain Bacteria; phylum Acidobacteriota; class Vicinamibacteria; order Vicinamibacterales; family UBA2999; genus Gp6-AA40. Next base: position 5,265 of record DASTZI010000369.1, on the reverse strand, counting down.
TGTAGAGCCCTCCTACAACCGCACGAACATCGCGAGCGCCATCGAGAAACCGATGACGATCACCGCACGGCGGACGGCCTTGCGGCCCATTCGCCGCGCCACCCCGGCCGCCGCGACGCCTCCAATCGTGGCGCCAAGCGCCATCACGACCGCGTCGGGTGCGCGGACCATGCCCGCCAGGATGAAGTACCCGGCAGCCACAGCATTGATGAACACGGCAAGCAGGTTCTTGAGGCCGTTCATCTGATGGATGTCCTCGTGGCCGAGGACTGCGAGGGCGGCGAGCATCAGGATGCCCATGCCCGCCCCGAAATACCCGCCGTACACGCTGACGAAGAACTGAAAGACCATCGCCGTGGTGAACCAGAGCGAGCCACGGTGCTCGGGCGCCAGGTTGAGCATCCTCTGCACGCGGTCCTGCACGGCAAACAGCATCGTCGCAAACAGAATCAGCAGCGGCACCAGCCGATCGAAGACATCTGCCGGCGTCACACGAAGCAGCATCGCCCCGGCGACGGCACCCGCGATGCTCGGAAGAATCAGCCAGTACATGTGCGGCGCCGTCTGCCCAAGCTCGCGGCGATATCCCCACACCGCGCCGAGTGAACCGGGCCAGACGGCGGCCGTATTCGTGGCGTTGGCGATGATGGGCGGCACGCCAAGCCAGATCAGCGTCGGGAAGCTGACGAGCGAGCCGCCAAAGGCGACCGCATTGATCGCGCTCGCGACGAAACCGACGCCAAAGATGATGATGTTGTGAACGAAATCAGTCACGCGGAGGGCGGGTCTGCCGGATCCGACAAATTAGCGGAGTCGTTTCAATATCGCGGCGCCTGCTTCCCCGGTCCCCAGCGGCCCGCCGACATCGCGCGTCGTCTCGCCGGCGTGCACGGCACCTTCAACCGCACGCTCGATTCGCCGTGCGTCCTCAACGCGTCCAAGCGTTTCGAGCATCAGCGCGGCCGAGAGAATTGCGCCAATCGGGTTTGCGACGTTCTTTCCCGCAAGCGGCGGCGCGGAGCCATGCACCGGTTCGAACATCGACGTCCGGCCCGGGTGAATGTTACCTGACGCCGCCATGCCTAAACCACCCTGCAGCGCCGCGCCGATGTCCGTGACGATGTCGCCAAACAAATTGTTGGTGACGATGACCTGAAATTGTTCCGGACTTTGAACGAGAAACGTCGCCAGCGCATCGATGTACAAGTGGGTCGCCTCGATTGATGGGTACTGGGGCGACAGCTCCTTGAAGACCCGCTGCCACAACGCGTGTCCGTGGGTCATCGCGTTGCTCTTGTCGGCCATGCAGACTCTGGTCAGTCCTCGGTCCGCCGCGAAGTCGAATGCGTATCGAACGATCCGCCGTACCCCTCGATAGGTGTTGATTTCTTCCTGAACCGCGATCTCCTCGTCCGTGTCCGCGCGCACTCGCCCGCCGGCGCCGACGTAGAGCCCTTCGGTGTTTTCGCGAAAGACGACGAAGTTGACGTGATCGCGAGTGCGGTTCTTCAGGGGACAGAGCCGTTCGTCGAGCAGGCGGACGGGCCGGTAGTTCACATACAGATCGAGCTCGAATCGTGTGCCGAGCAGGATGTCGCGAGCATGACGATTGTCGGGAACACGCGGATCGCCAAGGGCGCCGACAAAGATCGCGTCAAACGATCGAAGCGTGTCGTAGCCGCCAGGTGGCACCGTAATGCCAGTCTGGAGGTAATAGTCAGCGCCCCACGGCAGCTCTTCGAGTTCAACTCCGCCGAGATGGCGGAGCACGCGAGTCGCTTCTGCGACGACCTCGCGGCCTATCCCGTCCCCCGGTATCACTGCAAGGGTGCTGGCGCTCATTTCACGACCCGTTGACGCTAATCATAAAAAAAGATTTATGCATCATCAGAACTGAACGCTGTTATGCTCTGCCGCCATGTATGACCTTACGGAACCGGACGTTTCTTAAAAGCATTCGGTGTTTTGGATTTCGACACTTCATTGGATGAAGTGGCCCGGCCTGAAAGGCCGGAGATGCCAAGCAAGTTGTTATGCCTCAGGAATTTACGCGCCGAGCACAGCTTGGTATGGCTTTTCCTTGGGGCTCGCGCCAAGACGTTTACAACAAGATACGACTGAAGGAGCAACCAATGCACGCACGCATCATGGCCTTGCTGCTCCTATGCGGCCTCGCATTAAGTACTCCCGCGACGGCCCAGGAGCGGTTCGGCACGCTAACGGGAAAGGTTACCGACCAGCAAGGCGCCGCAGTACCGGGCGTCACCGTTACAGCGACCAATAACGCCACGGGAGAGCCTCGCGTCTTCGTGACCGATGCTAATGGGAGTTACATCGCTCCCGACCTCAATCCCGGTCGGTACACGGTCACCTTCGAGCTGACCGGCTTTTCAAAGATCGAGCGCAACGACATCAGCGTCGTTCTCGGCCGCACGTTCGAGCTCAATGGGCAGATGACGGTCGGTTCGGTCACGGAAACGGTGCAGGTGACGGCCGAAGTCAGCCCGCTTGTCGACACGCGCAGCACGTTGATCGCGCACAACGTTAGCAGTGAAGAAATCGATTTGCTCCCGAAGGGGAGGTCGTTTCAATCGATCGCGCTGACGGCTCCATCCGTCAATTCCGGAGAGCTCGAAGGCGGGTTCCAGGTCAATGGTGCCAGCGGCGCGGAAAACTCCTTTACCGTCGATGGCGTGGTGACGAACTCACTGCTGTATGGATCCTCGCGCCAGAACACCGTCTTTGAATACCTCGAAGAGGTGCAGGTCAAGACGAGCGGCATCTCGGCGGAGTACGGCGGCGCACTTGGCGGCGTCATGAGCGCCGTCACCAAGAGCGGCGGCAACGTGTTCCATGGCGAGGCACACGAATATTTCGAAGGCAGCGCGCTCGCCGCGGCGCCGCCGAAGCGCCTCAATCTCGACCCGATTGATGACACGACCGTCAGGTACATCAACGATGTCGAAGACCCGTCACATCAGAACGAGTTCGGCGGATCCGCCGGTGGTCCCATCATTCGCAATCGCCTGTTCTTCTTCGGGTCGTTTTCACCGCGAAACGAGAACACCACGAGGGACTACACGCTAAACGACGGCACATCCTCGGTCACCCGGAACATCTGGAAACAACAGGCCTTCGGAAAATTGAGCTACTCGGCAGGCCGGTTCCACGCGAACTGGTCGACGCTCTGGACGCCAACCAAGGCGGACGGAACGCTCGACACCTTCAAGGGCTCGACGCCGAATTCGCTGCCGGCGCCGAAGTCCTCGATCGCGAGTCAGCCGGGTCGAGGCTACGAAATGAATCAGGTGAACACGAGTGGGGCGGTCGATGTGACCCTGACCAACGCGTCGTACGTGCGGCTTCGCGGCGGGCTGTTTCACGATCGTTACAGCGACATAGGCGTCCCAGAGACCACCTCTTACAACTATCAGACCCCAACGACACCGCTGAACTCGATCCTTCCGCTATCAGTCCAAGGCGGCACCAACGTCGGAGGTGTGAATATTCCACGTGCGCAAATCACGAACTTCGACACGACGAAGCGCGAGACGTTCGACGTCGACTACAACCGTGTGATCAGTCGCGCAGGAGTCCACACCCTAAAAGCGGGATTCGGCTATCAGCACGTGTCGAATGACGTCGACTCGTTCTATCCGGGCGGGTACATCGATATCTTCTGGGACCGGTCATTCACCTTCGGTGGCGTGACGACAGGCCGAGGAGCCTATGGATACTACGTCGAGAACGATCGGCGTATCAGCAACAAGACGGGCTCCAGCATCAAGTCGCTGTACGCGCAGGATGCATGGACGGTTGGGAATCGCTTGACGTTAGACCTGGGCCTTCGGACCGAACATGAACTCGTTCCGACGTTCCGTCCGGACTACCTCAAGTACGCATTTGATTTCGGATGGAAGGACAAACTGGCGCCGCGGCTTGGCGCAGCCTACGACATCTGGGGCAACGGCCGCGCGAAAATCTTTGGAAGCTGGGGTCGTTACTACGATTGGACCAAGTACGAACTCGTTCGAGCGACCTTCGGTGCCGAAACGTGGTGTCAGTATTACCGCGCACTCGACACCACCGATCTCGGCAGCATAAATCTGAAGAATATGCCAGGGCGCGATCTGTGGATTACGCCTGGAACATGCCGGGACCGTCGAGTGCCGTCATTCGCCGACACGATCGACCCCGCGACAAGACCGATGTCGCAGGACAGCATCAGCACCGGGCTGGAGTATCAGTTGGATCGGTCGAGCGTGCTGACGGTGCACTACATCCACAACAACCTGCGCGACACGATTGAAGACATCGGATTCCTGGACAAGACGGGCAACGAGGGGTACCTGATTGCCAATCCCGGCAAGGGACAAACGAAATTTCAGTTCCCAACGGGAAAGACGCCATCGGGACAACCGACGCCGCTCGTCAAGCGCCAGTACGATGCGCTCGAACTCGGCATCAACCGCCGCTACTCGAACAACTACTTCTTCAGCGTGAACTACACGCTGAGTCGCCTCTACGGGAACTATTCGGGCATCGGGAGTTCCGATGAGATCACGACACCGGCGACCGGAAACACGGCCTCAACGTCGCAGCAGCAGACCGGAAACATCGCGCGGCCCGGAGCGAACGACAGCCGCGCATGGGACCTCGACGAGTTGCTGTGGGATTCACGGGGTCATCTTGACCTCCTCGGCAGGCTCGCAACCGACCGGCCGCATGTCGTCAAGGCGTACGGCTCGTACCAGGCGCCGTTTGGGACACAGTTCGGCGCCTTCCTCTACGCTGGCAGCGGCACTCCGCTGACCACGTACGTGATGAGCACGAACACGTCTGGAGGTGTTGGGTCGATGGTCAATGGCCGTGGCGACATGGGTCGAACGCCTGCTCTGACGCGCACAGATCTCCTCGTCAGCCATGAACTCGGGCTCATGGGAACGAAGAAGATGCGCTTCGAGCTGAACGTGCTGAACGTCTTCAATCAGAAGACCGTGCGCCACGTCTGGAATGGTCTGAACTTCGGGTCGGGTGCGGGAGGCGCACGCCAGTCGGCAGCCATCGACCTGTCCGGTACGGATTTGACGAAGGGCTACGACTACAACGCCCTGATCCTCAAGAGCCCTGATGGTGCGCATGCCTACGACCCGCGATACAACAACGCGGATTTGTTCGATCCAGGGACGCGTGCGTACGTGACCGTCAAGTTCCTCTTCTAACTACCAGAGGAACGCGCATAAAAGAGGGGAGCCTTTCGAGGCT
>DASTZI010000368.1:0-14726 GCA_035764385.1 Vicinamibacterales bacterium | reverse complement strand
GCAACGCGCTGTCACGGCAGGCGGCGTCCGCTGCCCGTCGGCGGTCACCAGCGAACCGGAGCGCCGCTGCGCGCCGCGCAGCCCGCACGAAGGGTCCGCAGCGTCGCCGCGCCGCCGCACAGAAGGCGGCGCGTACGCGTCAGCATCATGCGACGGCCCGTCGCCGCCGAGCGTCCTGAGAGTACACAGGGGCAGTGGGCCGTCTGCCAGTGGGCAGCAGCTCCCTGCCGACGGCCGACTACTGACTATTGAGGAACTGACGAACGAGACGAGTCAGCAGCGCGTCGAGCGATTCGTTGTCCAACTCGAATCGCGCCGCCGCTGAAGACCAGGTCAGTTTGTAACTGCGTGACATGGCCGATACCCAGATCTGGCGAACCGGGGCGTTGGGACTGACGACGAATTTGGCGGGCGCTGGATCCTCAAAGAGGATCTGCAGCACACCGTTCTGAAGCTCCACCTCGAAGTCTTCCTGATCGGCCAGCGGCAGCAGCGATCGCTGCGACTGTTCAAGCGCGTGGTCGGCTTGGAGTCGGAAGTCCTGGTCGGTGAGTGTCTCGTGCATCGCTCAGTTGGTGTTGCCGAGGCGATCCGCTGACGCGATGTACGATTTCCTCGCCCGCGCGGCCATCCCTGACTGCTTCATCTTCAGATCGAGTTTGTGTTCTTTGCCGTCGAGGGCCGCCGGGGAGAAGCCAATCGTGTACAGGCTGTGAAGTTCCTGGGCCACTCGCGTAAACGTCGGCGCGAGCTCGTCGGTCTTCTTCAGCTCGAAATAACCGCCGCCAGTTTCCTCGGCAATCTTCTTCAGCGATCGATCGGGCTGCGATCGCACCATCCGCTGTCCGTTGAAGTAGGTGGACTGCAGACCAATCGCGTAGACCATGACCTCGTTCTGCTTGGCGTGATCGAGCACGGTGCCGAATCCAGTCTTGCTGTACGTGTCGTCGCCGTCGGTGAAGACGAGCACCACTTTTCGACCGTCAACAGGCTTGAGCATGTCGATGCTCTGATCCACCGCGTCCCACAGGCGCGTCGGGTTGCCGTACTGCAGATCGCGCAGCGCGGAAATCAGGTCGTCCCGATCGTTGGTGAACTTCCCGCTGAACTCGATCCGGTCGCTGAAGGCGCCCACCTGCCCTTTGTCCTGGGGCAGCATCCGCAGCAGGAACTGCTCGGAGGCCGCCCGCAGCAGATCGAGGCTGCTCGTCATGCTGGCGCTGTAATCGAGCATGACGACGACGGTAAAGGGCTGCGTCTCGTTCTGGAAGAAGGTGATCGCCTGTGGCTTTCCGTTATCGAGGATGGTGAACTCGTCCTGCTCGAGATTTGGAACAAGGCGTCCCTGACCATCGAGCACGGTAGCCGGCACCGACACAATCTGGGTCGTCGCCTTGAAGGTCGGCGTCTCTTGCCCCGCCGCCACTGTCAAGGTGGCCGCGACGAGGATCGCGATCGTCGTAAAGCTCCGCATGAAATCAGCTTATCTGATCTTCTGACGCCGCGCCCGCGCCGCCGGCCGGAGTATCATTTTCGGCATGCGTACAGCCTGTCTCGCCGCCGGACTCCTGATTTCACTCGCGTGTTCGTCCCAGGCGCAGCAGCAGGGCGGCCAGGAGGCCGCGGCCAGGATCGGGGATCGCACGGTCACCCTCCGGGAACTGGACGATCGTTGGAAGGAGGAGGAGCCGGCGGCCAAGGCACAGGCGGACCAGGCCATCTATGACGGGCGCAAGGCAGCGCTCGACGCCATCATCGCCGAGGCGCTCATTGATCAGGCGGCCAAGGCGAAAGGCGACACGAAGGAGAAGTTCGTTCAGGACGAAGTGGCCAAGCGCCTCAAGCCGGTGGCCGATACCGACGTCCGGAACTTCTATGTCCAGAACAGCGAGCGGATGCAGGGGCGCTCGTTCGAGCAGATGAGCGCCGCCATTCAGCAGTACCTCGAGCAGCAGCACCAGAACGACGCGAAACAGGCGTTGATTGCCGAACTCAGGAAATCAGGTCCACCGATCCGGGTCGTCATGGACCCGCCGCGCAGCACGGTTCAAATCAGTCCGGACGATCCGTCGGAGGGGAAGGCGGATGCCCCCGTCACCGTCGTCGAGTACTCGGATTTTCAGTGCCCGTTCTGTCTGCGCGTGATGCCGACGCTCAAGGAACTTCGCACGAAGTACGGCGACAAAATGCGGCTTGTCTGGAAGGACTTCCCGTTGACCCAGATTCACCCGCAAGCCTTCGTTGCCGCACAGGCCGGCAACTGCGCGCGCGAGCAGGGAAAGTTCTGGGAGTATCACGACAAGCTGTTCGCCAATCAGTCGGCGCTCCAGCCTGACTCGCTGAAGAAATATGCGGCGGACGCCGGTCTCGACGTCACGAAATTCAACCAGTGCCTTGACACCTCGAAATATGAGGCGCGCGTCGAGGACGCGCTGGCCGCGGGCAACCGCCTCGGCATCAGCTCGACGCCGACGGTGTATGTGAACGGCCGCATGATCAACGGCGCACAGCCCATCGACGTGTTCGTATCAGTGATTGACGAGGAGCTGGCCCGCGGGAAATAACTCGTTCGGCTCGTTCACGTCAATCATCAGCGCATTTCAAAAAGTCGATCGAAGTTCCCGCTGAAGATCAGCGATGCATCCGCCGCGCTGATGCCGGCGTGCTCGACGATCTGTTTCTGCGTGTCGTAGATCCCCTTCTGCCACCCTCTCGGGAAGAACGACGAATCGCTTCCAAACACGAGCCGCGACGGCCCCACAACCGCAAGCGTCGTCTTGAACACGGCATCGAGCGTCAGACCGGGCGTGTACCGAATCCAACTGTTCGAGCTCGACGTGTCGAGGTGAATGTTCGCACAGGTGTCCGCGGCCATCAGCGCTTCGCGGAGCAGACCGGCGCCGAAGTGGGGAATGATGAATGGCACCTGTGGAAACGCGAGGGCCAGGTTGGCGACCTCGAGAGGATTCCCCAACCGCAGGTCGAAGTGGCTTGGCAGCCCGAGTTTGCGCCTCACCCCGACGGTCAGCACCCCGCAGTGCACGAAGACGATCACGCCGGGTCGTTCGGCGGCAAGTTCAACGATGCGCCTGACGCGTTGGTCGGTGAGCGCAACATGATGCATCGCGGGAAACAGACAGATCCCTTGCAAGCGCAATTCGTCGAGTGCCCGCCGCGCGCGCTCTGACGCGTCGGTCACCGACGGATCGAGCATGAAGAAACCGACGAACCGTGACGGGTGGCGTGCGACGGCCTCGCCGACCGAAGGTTCGTCGCCCGGCACACTCGCAATCAGCGCCGTCCGGTTGACGCCGTGCCGATCGAGCTCGGCGATCCACCGATCCGCGAGCGTGTCGGCGGCGACCGGATCGTCCCACTGCAGCTCGCGGCAGATCTCCGATGCTGACGCCGCCACGACTGCGCTCGGCGCCGCGCGCATCGCGAGCTGCTGCCGCGCGAGCGTGCCGAAAAACTGCGGCGAAAAGAAATGGCAATGGGCGTCGTTGATCATTCGTTCGGATCGTTCGAAACGTTCGGGTCGTTCGCTACAGCATTTCGATCGGTTCGGGCGGATGCGCGCCTGGCGGCACCTCGAGATGCCGGCTGCGCATGATCCACGTAGCGGTCAGCGCCACCGCGCAGAAGATCAGACCAATCGACAGTCCGATCCACAGGCCCGCGACGCCCCACATGAACCCGAAGCACAGAGCATAACCAACCGGCAGCCCCAGCACCCAGTGGCCGATGACGTTCATCACCATGGGCGTCCGCGTGTCGCCGATGCCGCGGAGGATGCCCGTCGTCACCGCCTGCGTTCCGTCGAAGAGTTGGAATGCCGCGGCGATCGCAAGCAGCCGGGCTCCGATGCCGAGCACACGCGCATCGGTCGTGAAGACGGTTAGCAGCGAACGCGGGAACGCGAACAGGATGACTCCGAGGGCGATCATGATACCGGCGCCGACGGCCAATGCGGTCCATCCCGCACGTCGCGCCCGCTGCGCGTCGCGCCCGCCGATCGCGTGGCCGACGCGCACTGCACCGGCCGAGGCGAGGCCGAGCGGCACCATGAACACGAGGCTGACGATATTGAGCGCGATCTGGTGAGACGCCGACGACACCGCGTCGAGTCGGGCGGCGAGCGCCGTCGCGAGCGCGAAGACGCCGACTTCGAGCGTAATCTGCGATGCCGCTGGAGCACCCAGCCTCAGAAGTTGTCGGAGTCGATGAACATCCACCGCGAACGGAACGTGCGGATGCGCGCTGCCGCGGCGCTGGTGTTCACGACGCACGGCGACGTAGAGGAACGCGGCCATATACACACGCGCGATGCACGTGGCCCACGCCGATCCTGTGACCCCGAGGGCCGGCATGCCGAACCGGCCGCAAATCAGAATCGCGTTTGCGCCCGCATTTACCACATTCGCGGTGACGAGCGCGTACATCACCGGCCGCACGACATGAATGCCCTGAAGATATCTGCGCAGCGCCGCATACAGCAGCAACGGAGCCGCGCTCAACGCGATCACCTGCAGATACGGTCCCGCGAGCGCGCCAATCTCCGGGTTCAGACCCCACGCATCGATGGTGAGAAACGCGACCCACGTCAGGGCCATCACGAACGGCGCGACAAGGAGCGCGAGCACGATGCCGTGGTGCAGCCAGTGCAAGCATTCATCGAGACGGCCGGCGCCTGCGGACTGAGAAACGAGCGTGTCGAGCCCGAGCATCAGTCCCATCCCGAAGATCACGATCGCGGCGAACACGCCGCTGCCCATGCCTGTGGCCGCGATCGCCGCCGGACCGAGGCGGCCGACCATGAGCGTGTCCACCAGGCCCATGCTCATCCACCCGAGTTCCGCGAGGATGACAGGGAGCGCGAGGCGAAGAAGGGGACGAAGTTCGGAGGGCACGGTGTGTCAGGCGGGTCTAAAGACCCGCCTCTACACTACCGGGATCTGGACGATGTAGGGGCGGGTCTTCAGACCGGCCCACAGTTAATCAGAAGGTGATGCGGAAACCGATCTGGCCGACGCGCTGCTCGGGCTGCCCGAAATCACCCGCGAACGCGGTCGGCTGCATGAACGACGCGAGCGGTGCACCCGTCGCGCTCAATCGCCGCGACGTCAGCGGAATGAAGGGATTCTTCGCGTTCAGCAGATTGAATACTTCCGCAATCGCTTCGACGCGCGCGGAACCGGCAAGCCGGAAGCCGCGGCTGACACGGAGATTCAACTGTGAGTACGGCGCACGGCGGCTGCAATTGACGGTGTCACACGAACCGCTTTGCTCGAAGTTCGCGGTACCGTCGGCGTTCAAGCCTGTGTACCGATACGCGTTCGCCGTCTTGTCGTTCACGTTGCCGTCGGCGTTGAAGTCGAGCCCTTCGAACGTGTGCGTCGGAAGCGCCGACTGGTAGAGGAAGATCGGCGCGACAGCGATGCCGAGCGGCGCTTCGACGATGGCGCTCAGCGAGACACGGTGCCGTCCGTCGGTGCGGGTCAACGGCGCGTCCTGCACCGCGCCAAACGGATTGAGAACGTCCTGAACAAGATTCGCGTCGGTTTCGTCCGCGGCGCTGCCGATGATGCTCGTCGCCTTTGCCAGCGTGTATGACGCGCTCACGTCGAGGTGATTGGACATCCGGCGGTTGACGCCGACGATCAGCGCGTTGTACTCGCTGGTGCCCTGGCTGAGGGCTACCCGGAACTGATTGGAGTTCGGCTGGAGCGCGAGGCCCGCCAGGTACCGGCGTCCATTGACCAGCTGATTGATGCGCAGGCGCGTGTTCACGTCGCGTCCATCCGCCCGAACGACGTCCACGCTGACCACGGTTGTGGGGTTGAGCTGATGGACCCAGCCGACGTTGGCCTGACGGGTGTACGGCTGCTGCAGGCGCGGCGACTGCACCTGACCGCCGAGCGGCGGCAGGCTGGTGTCGACGAGGTTCTGTGACGCGATGGTGGACAGCGGATCCGACGTGCGGAAGAACGAGCCGTCAGCCTTTCGAAGGCCCGCCGGATTGTTGGCCAGAAACACGATGCCGGCGCCGCCCGCCGCATCAATCGCGGCATTGAGCGCGTTCTGGTTCGTGTACGCGAAATCGGTGTACAGACCCCAGCCCGCGCGCACCACGTCGCGGGCATCGCCGCGGACGTCATACGCAAATCCGAGCCGCGGCTGGATATTGTTCCTGTCGCTCTTCGTTGCCTGTCCGAACTCGTCGAGCACCGTTCCCGCGAAACGCCCGGATGCACCGGCCGCCTGCATGACCTGGAAGTTCGGATTGCGGTCCTGGTTCAGCGGCATGCCGGACACGTAGTCGTAGCGGACGCCGAGATTCGCCGTCAGCTTGCTCGTCAGGCGCCAGTCGTCTTGAACGTACCCGGAATAGAAGTCGAGCGGGATGTTCACTTCAACCGCGCCGCCGATGACCATGACCTGCTGCACCGGGCCGTTGACATCGTTGGCGCCCATCGTGAAGAAGCCCGCCACACCGGACTGCGTGCTGATGTAGAGGCGCGGCTCGTGCAGCCAGTTCACGCCCGCCTTCAGATTGTGTTCGAGACCGCCGAACCTGCGCGTCGTCCAGCTGAGATCGTCACGGAACTGCCATTTGGTCTGCTCCGTCGACTGCGGCGCCGACCCGTTTGCGCCACCGGTCACACCGTTCGGAAACGTCAGCACCGGCTGTGTCGTGCTCCCGGGGATCAGGTTCTGGAACGTGGACACCTGGAACACGAACTCGTTCAGTTTCGTGCCTGCGAACACCCAGTTGTCGCTCGCATTCAGCGAATGGAAGTCGTTGGTGCTCGTCGCCCAGCTCGAATGCGCGGAGCGAAGCCCAGCGCCACTCGGCGACGAATTGCCGTCGTGCCCGTAACGCAGCGCGATGTAATGGCCGCTGCGCAGATTGGCGGTCACCTTGCCCGAGAACAGGTTCTCGCGCACCGGAACCGGAAACACACCATCATCCGCCGGGAAGAGGCCCAGGGTATTGACGGTCTGCTTTGTGTCCTGCTGCGTGCGTTCGAACGCGGCGAAGTAAAAGAGCCGGTCACGAGCAATCGGTCCGCCGAGGCTGCCGCCGTATTGGTAGCGACGGTATTCCTGCTTGTCCGGGCAGCTCGCCGCCGCCGCAGTCGCGAGGCAGGCCGTGCGAGTCAGGTCTTCCGTCATCGTGCGCGCATTCAACGCCGTGTCACGAAGGAACGTGATTGCGCTGCCGTGAACGTCGTTCGTCCCGCTCTTCGTGACGACGTTCAGCACGCCCGTGCCGCGGCCGTACTGCGCGTCGAACCGCTGCGTCTGCAGATTGAACTGCTGGATCCCTTCGAGCGGATACAGCTGCGCGAGGCCGCCGATCGTGTCGTCGTTGTTGTCACCGCCGTCGACGACGTAATTGACGTTGCGCCCGTTGCCGCCGCTGATCTGCGGCGCGTATTCCGTCGCCTTCGTCGGATCCGAATGAAAGCCAATGCCGACGCCAGGGACTGTCGCAGCCAGATTGGCGAACTGACGGCCGTCGAGGGGCAGTCGTTCGATTCGGGTGAGGTCGACGACCTGGCCGACCGACGACGACGTCGTCGGAATCAGCGGTGTGTCGCCGACGACCGTCACGGTTTCCGCAACCGGCGCGAGACGGAGCGTCAGGTTCAGATTCGTCGTCTGTGAAACGTCGACGGCGATGTTCTTGCGCTCGAGACGTGTAAATCCCGAGAGCTCCGCGATGACGTCGTAGCTGCCGACGGGCATCGCGTTGAGGTGGTACAGGCCTTCGGTGTCGCTGACATCAGAGCGGATAAGGCCGGTGGCCGTGTTGGTCGCCGTGATGGTCGCACCTGGCACCGCCGAACCCTGCGGATCGAGCACGCGGCCGGCGATCGCACCAGTCGTCTGTTGAGCGAACGTTGGATTGGCGGCAAGCATTACCGCCGAGGCGGCCAAGAGCCGCAAAAGCGTCTTCATCAGGTCCTCCGGGGGGTCGCGCGGCGGCCGATGAACACCGCGAGCTTCCCGTGCGTTCACTCCCCTTATCGGCAGCCGGCGAAAGTAGCGCAGTCATCAAAATGGCGCTTGTGTCCTATCGTTGCACTGATCTGCACCACGGCCGGATGACGTCTCCGGGTAAGATACGCGCGCCTGACCGCCTCCGCGCGCGTGTAGGACAGGCACTGACGGTATGTGGATGCTTGGAGTCTACCTGCTCGGCGTTCTGGTGGGGTTGATGGCCACGCAGGGTGGTCCCGCCACCCGCCTGCTATTTGCGGTTCTCTGGCCGCTCGGGCCACTCGCCTTTCTCATCACGGTCACCGGCCTGCTCGTCGTCGCGGCAATCGCGTTTCCGGTGTTCGGCGTGACCCTGGCCGCCACCCTCGCGGCGGCCTGGTGGCTCTGGAAGTAAGAACTTCCAACTTCCAAATCCCAACTTCCAGACCCTTGGTAGCTGGAGATTGGGAATTGGCGGTCTATTCGTTTGCCTCGGTGTAATGCTGCAGTAGGAACTGCTGGGCGTTGAACGGCCCGGCCGTCGCCGCGGGTCTCGAGTAGTGGCCCGCCGAGTCGAGCACGAAGGCGCGGTCGGTGTCCTGCAGGTATGAGTGCAGGACGACATCGCGCAGGTGTTCGAGAATCTCGACGTCGCGGACCGGACTGAGGGTCTCGACGCGGCGATCGAGGTTGCGCTCCATCAGATCGGCGCTGCCGATGTACATCTCCTCGTGGCCGCCGTTGGTGAACCAGAAGATGCGCGAGTGCTCGAGGAAACGGCCGACGATCGACCGCACGTTGATGTTCTCGCTGACGCCGGCGATCCCGGGTCGAAGGCTGCAAATGCCACGAACGATCAGGTCGACGCGGACGCCCGCCTGTGACGCGCGATAGAGCACGCGAATCATCTGGTCGTCGGTGATGGCATTCACCTTCATGATGATGTGCGCCGGACGGCCGGCTTTCGCGTGCTCGGCTTCGCGGTTAACGAGCTCGCACAGCCGCGTCCGCAGCTGCAGCGGCGCCACGAGCATCGCGCGGTATTCCTTCCGGTTCGAATAGCCAGTCAGGTAATTGAATACGTCGGAGACATCGGTGACGATGTCCGGATCGGCGGTGAAATACCCGAGATCCGTGTACACCTTCGCGGTCTCCGGGTTGTAGTTGCCGGTGCTCGTGTGCACGTAGCGCTGAATTCCGTCGCTCTCCTGGCGGACGACGAGGCACAGCTTTGCGTGCGTCTTCAGGTCGGCGAAGCCGTAGACGACGTGGATGCCGTGCGATTCCAGCCGTTTGGCCCAGATAATGTTGTTCCGTTCGTCGAAGCGCGCCTTCAGCTCCACCAGCACCGCGACCTGCTTGCCGGCCTCCGCAGCCTGGATCAGCAGACTAATCAACGGTGAGTTCGCGCCAATGCGGTAGAGCGTCATCTTGATGGCGATGACGTGCGGATCCTTGACGGCCGCCCGCAGGAACGCCTCGACGGATCCGAACGACTGATACGGGTGGTGCACCAGGACGTCCTGATACCGGAGCTGATCGAACAGCACGTCGGGATCCTCATCGAGCCGCCACACCGACTGCGGCGAAAACGGCGGATCCTTCAACTCGGGACGATGAAGCTTTGTGAGCTGCACCCAGTCGCCGAACCCAAGCCGGTAAGCGGCGCGGAGGATCACGTCTTCGGTGACCTCGAAGTTCTCCGCCAGGATGTTGAGCACCCGCGGCGGCATCGACGCGTCGACCTGCATCAGCGAAATGGCGCCGTGCCGAAGCTGCTTCAGGCTGCGGTCGACGGTTTCGAGCAGGTCGTCAGCTTCGTCCTGTTCGATCTCGAGATCGGCGTCGCGAATGATCCGGAACAAGTGTGCGCTCTTCACCTGCGTTCCGGGGAAGAGCTCCTGCATGTTCGCGTGAATGACATCCTCCAGGAACACGAACGTCTGGCTCTGGGGGTCGGCAAGGTTTTCCGGGAGCTGGATGAATCGCGGCAGTACGTCAGGCACCTTCACGCGCGCGAATTTCGTCCGATTCCCGTGCTTGACCACGACCGCGAAGTTCTTGCTCAAGTTTGAAATCAGCGGAAAGGGATGCCCCGGGTCGAACGCAAGCGGCGTTAGGACCGGATAGATTTCACGCGTGAAGTAGGCGCTGAGGAACTCGCGGATCTGCGGCGTCCACGCGTCGGGCTCGACGAAGGTGATGTGCTCGGCTGCGAGCAGCCTGCGCAGCTCGTCCCAGCATGCGGCCTGGTCGTCGATCTGCTTGCGCGCACGCGTCCGCATCGCATAGAGCTGCTGTTCGGTGTTGTAGCCGTCCGGCGCGACGTCCTCGATACCCTCACCAAGTTTCTTCTGCGTGATGGCCACGCGGATCATGAAGAACTCGTCGAGGTTCGTGCCGACGATCGACAGGAACTTGACGCGTTCGAGCAGCGGGTGCGACGGATCGGTCGCCTGAGCCAGCACTCGCTCGTTGAACTCGAGCCAGCTCAGCTCGCGGTTGATGTACAGCGCGGGGTTCTTCAGATCTGCGGGATCGATGAGGGCCTCGGACGCCCGTGGCGGAATCATCCGCAAGACCGGTTTTGCCCGGGTTGTCGTCCGCGTTCGCCGAAGCGTGCCGCGCCGCCGTTCAGCGACGGCGGTATCGCTGGGGAAATCCATACGCCGATTTGCTCGCCGGTGGGGAAGTGAAGCCGGGCATCATATCAGACCCGTATGTCACGGCTGAGTCGCCGTGACTTTGGGTCAACGTGAACAAAACTCTGCAGGACGGATGCCGCCTTTTTCGGGGCCGCTTCCCCAGGATTTACGGGCATCAGAACCACCGTTGAGCCGTTTTATGGGCAAGGCATGCCGTACCATGCGCTGAGATGCAGGCCCTTGCCCCGGCACAACTGAAATCCGGCGTCAAAACCGACGACGTTCCGCGTGTCGATACCGCGACAAAAGCGTTAGACGGCCGTCGCAAGATCCGCGGGAAGGCGTTGATTTTCTGGGACCCCAAGTTGCCGGGCACCAGATTCGGTCGAAAACTGGACGCCATCGACACCGACCAGATCACCCCCGCGTCCGACTGTGTCTCTGAAAGCCTCGAAACGCTGGATGAGCGGTGGAAAGCGGGATCGTTCCGTTATCTGATGCCCGATTTTCGGGAGCGGGTTCACCGGGGCGAGACTTTTGTCGTCGCCGGCGACCGGTTCGCGATTGGGTCCTCGCGCGAGATGAGCCCCGCCGGTCTCAAGGGCGTTGCCGAAGAAGCAGGCCTCGAGATGGTCATCGTCTGCGGCAACAACATCGGCGACATCTTCCGCCGGAATGCGCTGAATCTCGGTCTGCACGTCGTCCAGAGTCCGCAGGCGGTCGCGGATGCGCGCGACGGCGACGAATTCGAATTCGATCCCGACAGCCGCAGTCTGTCAAATGTCACGCAGGGGAAAACGTACGAGCCGCTGCCGCTGACGCCGAAGGAAGACGAGATCCGTCGAAGCGGCGGCATCATCGCCATCGGACGGCGCGAGTTTCGCGCCTCTGTTGCCGAGCGCCCGATTGTCGAATTTCCATCGCCGGAACTCGCGCGCCATATGACGACAACCGAGCAGATCGTCTGGGCGCACCGCGTGGACAAGAGCCGGCGTGAGGTTCGGCCGGGCGACACGCTGCAGGTTTACGCGGATCTGCTGCCGGCCTCCGATGGAACCGCGCCGTTTGCCATTCATACGTTTAATCAGATCACCGGCGGCAACACGATCTTTCCGCGCCAGGCTGCCATTGCCAACGATCACTTCGTGTTCACGGGACGCGAAGACGATGAGAAGCAGACGAGCATCGGCCGCGCCTTTGCGACGCAGCACGGTCTGGAAAAGCCGTACTATGCGACGCCGGGTGATGGCATCTTCCACTTCTACTTCCCCGAGCAAGGTCTCGTGGTCCCCGGACAGTTCATTCCCGGCGCCGACTCACATAGTCGCGCGTACGGGGCCTACGGCGCCGTCGGGATGGGCGTCGGCTCGACGACGCTCGGCTTCGGGTGGGCGACGGGGTACGTGTATTTCACCTTGGCGAAGGCGCGGCGAGTCATCTTCGGTGGCCGCCTGCAGCCGTGGGTGAGCGGAAAGGACATCGTACTGGAGCTCCTCAGGCGATGGGGATCGGAGCAGTCGCAGGGAATGTCCGTCGAATTCGTGGACGCCAATCGTCAGCTTCCGATCGCGTATCGCAACACGATCGCGAACATGATGGCCGAGGGCGAAGCGCTCAACGGCATCTTTGCGGCCGACGACATTACCTACGCATGGTATGAGCGCAAGGGCGTTCGCGATCTTCCGTATCCGCGCATTGCGGCCGGCGAAGATGCGGCGTTCGACATCGACGAGACGCTCTCGCTCGACGAGGTGCGTCCGATGATTGCCAAGCCGTTCAGCCCCGGCAATGCCTACGCGGCGGAGGACGTCGCGCGTGAACGGATTCAGTTCGACAAGGCGTTGATTGGCTCGTGCACCAATGGCAGCTACGACGATCTGCTTCAGGCGGCGCTCGTGATTTACAACGCGCGCGGAAAGGGCTTGCGGAAGGCCACGCGGACTTTCGTCGTGTTTCCGGGATCCGGCGGCGTGGCCAGGCAGATCGAACACCCGGACCCGCGGCTGGGAGGCGAATCGATCGCCGAGGTGTTTCGATCAATCGGCGGTCAGATCCGCGCGTCATGGTGCGGCCCGTGCTTCGGGCAGGGACCCGACGCGCTCGCCAAAGGCGAACGCGCGATTACGTCGTTCAACCGCAACTGGCAGAACCGAATGGGTGTTGGCGGGGAAGGCTATCTCGCCAGCCCGGCTGTCGTCGCCGCATCGGCGCTTGCGGGCTACATGGCGCCCCCCTCCGAACTCGGCTTACCATGGGATCCCGACGTGTACGGCATTTAGTAAGATTCGCGGTTCACATCAGGGTTCGTGGTTAGTGGTTGGTAGCTATGAAGACATTCTTCTCCGCTCTGGCCGCGTTACTCGTTGCTTCGCCGCTCGTGGCACAGGGGCAGTCCGGTGCCAACGCGCAGGCGGATCAGCCAACCTTCCGCACGGGCGTCGACGTGATCACCGTCGACGTGGGCGCCGTCGACAGCCGCGGGCAGCCGGTCACCGACCTCCACGCGCCGGAATTCACGATCAAGATCGACGGTCAGCCGCGGCGTGTCATCACTGCCGACCTCGTCAAGTACAACTACACGCCTGACAACGGCGTGCCGCGGCGGCCTCCGACGCAGAAGCGGCAGGAATTCGAAACCCTCTACACCACCAACATTACGCAGCCCGAAGGACGGATGATCATGATCGCCGTCGATCAGATGAACATCCGGCCGGGCGCGGCGCGGCCAATTCTCGACGCCGCCGCACGCTTCCTCGACAAGCTCAATCCTGCCGATCGCGTCGCGTTCGTGTCGTATCCCGAGCCCGGTGTTATCGTGGACTTCACCGGCGATCACCAGCGCGTGCGTCTTGCCATGCAGAAGGTGATCGGCACGCAATCGCGTTTCGAGGGCCGGCGCAACATCGGCCTGGTCGAGGCGATCGATATCGCGCAGAAGGGCGACGACCGTCGCATGCAGGAGGTCACCAACCGCGAGTGCCGCGGTTTGGTCGACATGGCGCTCGAACAGTGCATGCGCGACATCGTCGACGAATCGAATTCGATTCTCTGGACGACGCGGCGCGACACCGAAGCGTCGCTGCGAGGCCTGCGCGACTGGCTGCAGCATCTTGGCGAAACCGACGGTCAGAAGACGCTGATCCTTCTGTCCGAGGGGCTGGTGACCGATTCGCCCGCCGACCTCGAGGACGTCGTGCGGATGGCGATGCGTGGCCGCATCTCCGTGAACGTCCTGCTCATGGACGTGCCCAGGTCGGATGCGACGCAGGGACCGCTCCCGCCGACTTTTACTGAGGATCGCGAGCTGCAGATTCGCGGCTTGAACGATCTCGCGTCGCTGTCGCGAGGATCCATTTTCCAGGTCGTCGGCACCGCGGACCGGGCGTTCGATCGGTTGGCGTCAGAGATTTCGGCGTTTTACCTGCTGAGCGTCGAACAGGCGCCATCGGACCGTGACGGCCGCAACCATCGCATCGACGTCTCTGTGCAGCGGCGCGGCATCACGCTGCGTTCGCGGCAGGCGTTTGTGCTCGATCCGACGGGCGGTCGCAAAACGCCCGACGAATCGCTCGTTGAATCGCTGCGCTCGCCGCTCGGCGTCGCCGGCGTGCCGCTGCGCCTGACCACCTTCATTTATCAGGATCCGAAGGCCCCCGGCAAAGTACGCATCGTAATGGCCGCGGACGTCGGGCAGGCAGGGACGCCGTCGGCGCAATACACGATGGGCTTCATCGTTGTGGACGATCAGGGACGTGTTGTCGCTTCGCGCAGCGAAAAGCCCAAGCTCGAACCGCTCGAAGGGCGAACCAATGCGTCGCTCTCGTATCTCGACGCGGTAACGGTGGAGCCCGGCGTGTACGAAGTGCGGCTTGCGGCCGTGGATGCGGAGGGGCGTCACGGAAGCGTCGTTCGCGACGTGAATGCGTGGAAGATGGCCGGCGAGGAACTGACCTTTGCTGACCTCGTGGTCAATCATGCCGCGACGGCGAGCAACGGCTTGCGCCCTGATGTCGAGCCTCATGTGGATGCCGATGGCGTCGCCGCGTACATGGAGCTGTACTCGACGTCGGAAGAGACGTTCAAGAACGTGTCGGT
>DASTZI010000367.1:0-3208 GCA_035764385.1 Vicinamibacterales bacterium | reverse complement strand
AGCCCAGAGCACAAGCACGCCTCCACTTTGCTGCGGAGGGAATTTTCGATCGTTCAGATAGTCTCGGTCTTGCGTGATCAGGGTGCGTCGAAGCTGACGCGCAAGACGATAGTGTTCACCATCCGGCGCGCGCCGCAGGTCTTCGTGTTCCAGCACAAAGAGCACGTCCCAGCGAAGCGCGTGCCGCATGAAGGACACCAGACCTGCGGGCACGTTCGCATCGACGTAGACGCGCGGTTGTCCCGCCACTTGTTCGGCGTACCCGCCCAACTCGGATGCTAAGGTGCCCATCGTTCGCTGTCGCTCCGGGCCGGTCCGGCTCTCGATCCTAGGCCTTCGGCTCGGCCCTCGACTCGACGCTTTCCTTGGCCTGTTTCCGCAACGCGGCCACCAGTTCGTCGCGTTTGTGGACCAGTTCCTTGCGCGGCCGGCGGTTTCGCGGTGAACCGACGACGTACTCACAAAAGAGGGGAAATCCGATCGTGGAGTCGACGTAGGCGACGGCGGTGTCCGGGAGCACGCCCGGGTTCACCTTGCCCCAGCTCACAGCTTCAGCGGGCGTCGCACCGGAGAGCCCGCCCCACACGACTTGATCGGTCGTGATCTGAATGAAGTAATCGTTGCCACCCTTGGGAATGCCGTAGACCTCCCACAAGGTTGGCTGTCCCTGGAGATAGAAGTTCTTGGGAGATCCACCGCCAAGGATCACACAGCCGTTCTTGCGACCCGCCAGGATGAACGCGCAGATCTCGTTGACGTCCTTGTTGGGATCGATCATGAGGTGGCTGTCGTTCATCAGCTCGTGATACGCCACATTCATGCCGATCGAGCTGTCGCCGGGCGACGACGTGTAGATCGGCACACCGCAGGCAGCGGCCGCGGCGAGAACGGAGTAGTCGCGGCTCTCCGGATGACGTTCGAGCAAGTCACGGCCAAGCGCGTAGTGCAGCTCGGCCGTCGATACCGGTCGATTGACGCCCCAGCGCACGAGGAAGTCCCTCACGTAGGAATCGGTCTCCAGAAGCACAGTCGCCGGGAAGAGGACGTCGTAAATCCGGATGACCCCCTCTTCAAAGAGCTCCACGTCGTCAACGAACGGCGAGCCTCGATGCAGCGTGAAGTTCAGTGCGTAGTGGAGATCGTGATAAAGGTTGGCACCAGTGCTGATGAGGAAATCGACGAGACCTCTCTCCATCAGCTCGACCATGCACCCGCCAAGACCCGCAGGCGTCAGCGCGCCAGCGACCGTCAACGCGATGGTCGTGTCGTGCTCGGGCAGGAGCATCTTGTCCGTAAAAATACGGCAAGCCTCTCCGAGTCGCGCCGCATTGAAGGCCTGAAAGCCTTCTTCGATGAGGTGGTGAACGTCGGCGCTGCCGCGGGGACGATAGTACCGAATGGCTTTGCCAGTGAGATAGTTGGCGCGTGATTTCTCCGCACCAGGTGCACGGTGGGGCATCGATTGGCTAGCTTAGCACCTCCGCTTCTCGTCTCTGTTTCGCTGGCGCGACGGCCGCTCGCGACAGCGTGCGTCTGTCGCTTACCCGTCAACTGGCCGATAACCAGACGAGTCTTCCTGGGCACCGAATCCGATGAGCGCAGCAACCAGTCGGTCAGTGATGATGGCGAGGCCTGAAGCCACGGGTGACCCCGAGGCCAGATTTCGCTCGCTCGTCCAGTCTCCCCTCAGAGCTGGACTATTGCGTTTCCTGGCCGCCCGGCCCGGCGAAGGCTTCGACGTTGAATCGTTGATGGCCACGTTCGGGCGCATGCGCCTGGACATCGACAATTGCCTGCGAGAGCTGGTCGAGTTCGGCATCGTTGGGCGTACGCCGGCCAATCCCGCCCAGTATTCGGCGATTCGGCCCGAGAGCGACGCGCTCAATCGTCTCCTCGACACCTTCCTCGAACGGCGTGCGGACATCAGCCTCGAGGATCAGGCGCCATCGGTTCAGCGGTTCAGGGAAATGATCGGACGCGACGAAAAAATGCTCGTCGTCTTCGAGTGGATCCGAACCGCAGCCAAGTCGGACATCTCGGTCCTCATCCTCGGACCGACCGGCTCCGGCAAGGAAGTCGTGGCCCGGATGATCCACGAGCTGAGCCGCCGCGGAACTGAGAATTTCCAGGCAGTCAACTGCGCGGCGCTTCCTGACACGCTGTTCGAGTCGGAAATCTTCGGATACGAGAAGGGCGCGTTCACGGGCGCGCACGATCGCAAGCCGGGACGCGTGGAGCTCGCCGATCGGGGCACGCTCTTTCTGGACGAGATCGGCGACTTGTCGCTGGTGGCCCAAGCAAAGCTGCTGCGCGTGCTCGAAGATCGCCGGTTCGAGCGTCTCGGTGGGCAGCGGTCGGTCCAAGTGGACTTCCGCTTGATCTCGGCCACCAATCGCCCACTCGATCTATTCGTTCGCGACAGCCGGTTCCGCGAAGATCTCTACTACCGCGTCAACGCGTTCTCGATCAGGCTTCCATCGCTGCGCGAACGCCCGAGCGACATCGCGGTGCTTGCGAATCGCTTCATTGCGCGTTACTGCGCAGCAAATGGACTTCCCCTCGACGCCAAGGCGTTCTCGCCGGAAGCGCTGGCTCGACTCAATTCGTATCCCTGGCCGGGCAACATCCGCGAGTTGGAAAGCACGGTGTCGCGTGCAGCGCTCTCGGCACCTGGCCGTGTGATCAGAGATTCGGACATCGAGTTCCTGCATCCCCAGGCGAGCGTGACCCCCGACGCACCTCCACGAGTGCCCACTTTGGCAGAAGCCGAACGCGCGCACATCGTTCGGGTGCTTGAAGCGACGACTTGGAACAAGAAAGAAGCGGCTCGACTTTTGGACATCAGCCGAGGCACGCTCTACCGCAAGATCGTCGAGTACGGTTTGGAGCCAGAGGCTCGCCTTTCACGGAACAGGTCACCGCAATAACACCTATAGTTCCCGGGGAAACTACGCGTTCCTTTTGGTTGCTCAGCGTTCCATTCTGGAACACAACCGCGAAATTGCTTCTTCTCCAATAGAAACAGCAATTTACGCCGATCCAGTAACAAAAACCGTGTGCAGGTCCTGCACACACTTGATTCTGTTGGGCATCGTGGACGGTCTGCAGACCGGGACGCAATTGGGAGCAAACCCTTTTTTGATATGGATTTAACGGTTTTGATCTACGGCGCCGGCAACTACGGCAGAACTCTTGCGCTTGAGTTCGC
>DASTZI010000366.1:0-12369 GCA_035764385.1 Vicinamibacterales bacterium | reverse complement strand
CGCCCCAGCCGTGTCGCCAGAGTGCCTTCAAAGTCAGGAGACTTTCCGCGCGATCGCGGGTTGCGCTCACCAAGTGATGGCGGCCTATCGGCCAGCAACGAAGGCCGCGCCGGCGAAGCGCGTTGAGCACATGGCTTCGTCTGGCGTCCGTCTCGTCGGCAATGCGAATCAGTTCGGTGTACTCGCGCAGCTTCGCCAGCTGTGCCTCGACATCGGAGACGCCGAGCTCACGAGCGGCATCTTCGATGGTGAGGTCGGCGAAGCCGACGATCTCCACGTCCAGTTCGCGGGCCGTGATTCTGACGGCCTCCACCACCTCGTGGTACGGCCGGCCGAACTCGATCACATGGCCGCCGACGGCCCGTGCCGCGCGGTCAGGAATTGATGGAAAGCAGCCGGGCGGGATGAACAGGGCGCTCCCGTGCTCGCTGATCGATGGCGTGAGCAGCCTGAGCGTCTCCTGGATGCGTTCAATCTCCGCGTGCGTCCGGCTCGAGTTGATGACGAGCGGAATGCCGCGGCTGGCCAGAAAATCGAGTGCCGCACGCTCGCTCGGCAGCGCGCGCGCGCCTGGCTCGAGCAGGCTGTCGTCGATATCGGTGACAACAACCACTCGCCTCGCTGGCGTTTTCACCATCCCTCGCAGCGACTGTAGGAAAGCTGCACGCGAGGCGGTGTCCGGTCCGCGCTGTATTCTTTGCGTCCGAACGCCGCACGCCAAAACGGCGCCATCCCACGTCTAAAATTGGCTGTGCAACGGCCACGCACGATCAAGGCGGCATTGCTTGCCGGGTTTCTGGTGATCTTCGCCGTCTGGCTCGGTTCGACCTTCTACTTCACCGACCGCCTCGCTCGCGCCCAGGCGCAGAGCGCCGCCATTCATGCGCGATTTGCCCGCGGGCAGGACCTGCTTTTCGCGTTACAGAGTCAGGTGCTGCTGGCGTCGATCTACGTGCGCGATGCGCTCGTGGCCGACGAGGATTCCCAAGCCGCCTCTACGGCGCGGGATCAGTTGCGAACGCTGCAGTTGCAGGTCAAACAGGAGCTCGAACAGTACGACGCGGTTGAGCCTCCGAATCAGGGAGTGGCGTGGGGACGGCTTAAGGCCGAGGTCCAGAACTACTGGGACGCCGCGGTCCGACTGGCAATGTCGACGCCGCAGGGCAGCGCTGCTGCCGATGATCGCCTGCGCAGTGACGTCATTGCCCGAGGTGACGTCATCGTCAAGCTGTCCGACGACCTGAGGCAGGTCATGGCCGACAACGCCAACCAGGAACAACAGCAGGTCGGGGAGACCAACGCGACGTTGCGCCGCTGGATCTGGGGAACGACCGCTCTGGCCACCGCGGTCGGTGTCGCCATCGCGGTGCTCTCCGCCTGGTACGTCGGGCGGCTGGAGACGAGCATCCGAGACGATCACGCCGAGATTTCCCGCAACCGGCAGGAGCTGAGACGTCTGTCAGGAAGGCTGGTGCAGGCGCAGGAGGACGAGCGGCGGACGATTGCGCGGGAACTCCATGACGAAATTGGTCAGGCGCTGACGGCGGTTGACGTCGACCTGGCCATTGTCGAGAGCCGCGTTGGTGGCGACGGACGCGCGGCGGAAGCGATTCACGAGGCGAGGACCGTCGCGCAGCACGCGCTGAGCGGCGTGCGCGATCTGTCTCAACTGCTGCGTCCGAGCATGCTCGACGATTTCGGGCTGCCCGACACCCTCCGGTGGTATCTCCGAAAGTTTTCTGATCGAACGGGTGTGCGCACAGAGCTGGTCGACGATCACCTGAACGAACGGCTGCCCATCGATGTCGAAGTATGCGTCTACCGGGTGGTCCAGGAAGCGCTGACCAACGTGTCGCGACACGCGCGCGCCAGCGCGTGCCGCGTGTTCGTGCAGCGCGTGGCCTCGTCGCTCATCGTGACGGTGGAGGATGACGGCATCGGATGGCAGATCCCGATGTCGGAGCGCAGGATACCGCGCGACGGCCTCGGCCTGGTCGGCATCCGCGAGCGCGTCGAGGATCTCGGGGGCAGGTTTCGCATCGAGGGAACGAGCGGCAAGGGAACGCGTCTGACGATCGAACTGCCATTGGCCGCGAGGGGATGACATGTCCGCCATTCGGATTCTGTTAGCCGACGACCACACGCTGGTCCGCGAAGGCCTGCGCAAGATTCTCGAGACGCAGCGCGGGTGGGAAGTGATTGCCGAAGCATCGGACGGCCGTGAGGCGGTGCGTCAGGCGCTGGAGTTGAAGCCTGACCTCGTCATTCTCGACCTCGCGATGCCGCAACTTGGGGGCGTGGACGCGATTCAGCAAATTGTGAAACGACTTCCGTCCGCGCGCGTGCTCGTCCTGAGCATGCACGCCGACGAAACCTACGTCACGCGCGCGCTCAAGGCGGGCGCGCACGGATATCTGCTGAAGGATTCCGCCGGAACCGATTTGCTCCGCGCGGTCACGGCGCTGGCGCAACATAAGTCGTTCTTCAGCCCGGCCGTTTCGCGCGTCATGCTCGATGGCTATGTTCGGCAACTCACAGAGCGCGGCATCACGGATCGGTACGACACGTTGTCCGAGCGCGAGCGCGAAGTGTTTCAGCTGATTGCCGAAGGGCGTGTCAACAAGGATATCGCCGAGATCCTGCACCTCAGCCCGAACACCGTGGAGACGCATCGCGCCCGCATCATGGAGAAGCTCGATCTCCACAGCGCGGTGGAGATCGCGTTGTACGCGGTCCGAAAAGGGATCATTTCGTGAGAGGGCGGACCGAGGTCCGCCCTACGGGTGATTAGTTTGTCGCGCTGGTCTGCACCGTCGGTTTCCCGATCAGGCGCGTCGCCTCGACGCCGGGCTTCGGACGGAACTTCTGCGGACGTCCAACGTGGACGTCGGCGGTGTAGAGGTTCCCCTCCGTGTCGACGTGGAACTGATGGACGCCCCAGAAGCCCCCGGGGAGCGCGCCGAAGGTGCCCCAGGACGACAGCAGACGCCCATTCAGGTCGTACTTCGTAAACTTCTGCGTCAGTCCGGACGCCGACCACAGGAACTGATCGTCTGTCATCAGCAGTGAGTACGGCAGCGGCACGTTCGGCCACGCTTCGAGGAACTTGCCGTTCTCGTCGAAGATCTGAATGCGGTGGTTGGCCCTGTCGCTGACGTAGAGCCGCCGTTGTTTGTCGGCCACGATGGCGTGCACGGTGTTCATGTAGCCGGGTCGCGTCTCGTTGGGTGGCGTCCCCTTCATGCCCCACGACGTCACGTATTTTCCGTTGCGATCGAACTTGACCACCCGCGTGTTCGTGTAGCCATCGCTGACGAAAAATGTGCCGTCCGGCAGGAACGCGATATCGGTCGGCCGCGCGAAATGGGTTTCGTCGTTGCCCGGCATCTTCGGAGTACCGATCGTCTGCACGAGCTGTTTGCCGTCGCGCGTGAATTTGTAAAGCGCGTGCACTCCATCATCGACGAGCCAGATGTGACGCTGCGGGTCGTACGGATTGACCAGCACGCGGTGAGGACGGACAAACAGCTCGTTGTGCTGTTCCCATGATTCGATCAGCCGACCGTTGCGATCGACGACGTTCACGATGTGGTCCCATCGGGGATGGCGCGCCGCGTCCCGCTGCGAGCGGTCGTAGCCGGAGGCGTTCCGGGTCGGGACGAGGTCGCCCGGATCTTCAAGCGCAGGCAGACAGCCGCGGGCAAAAATGAACACGCGGTCCGGACTCTCCGCCCAGATCCCCGCGGTCGAGCCGATGACGTGCCCCTGGCCGCACCAGTTCTGCGGCCATCCTGCGACGAGATCGTACGGGCCCGTGACGTCGCCGCCACCCTTTGTTTGTTGCGTCTGCGCCAGAACGCCGACGGTCAGCACCAGCCCCAGCGCGGCGAAGACGGCAAGAGTTCTTCTCCTCACGATTTCCCCCTTTCAGAAGCGGACACGGATCCCGAACTGCATTTGCCTCGGGAACTGCGCGGCCGTCGGCACCATGAAGGTCGTTGATGCGCGATTGCCCGTTGGTGCCACCAGGTTTTCGCGGTTCAGCACGTTGAAGATGTCGTAGAAGAGGTCGACGCTTTCCAGTCCGTTGGCGAGCGGCACGGAATAGCGGAACGACACATCCACAAGGAACGAGCCCGGTCCTTCCAGCCCGTTGATGACCGCACGTCCCTGTGGGTCGAGGGCCGACCGGATCGGAAACACGTTGTCGTCGATACCGCGGATCGGCCGATCGGTGACGTCGAGGTCTCCGTTGACGTCGCGGCCGACGGTCTCGTTGACGGGCGCTCCGGAGATGGCGCTGACCACCGTCGCGACGTTCAGCGACTGCCACAGATTGACGGTGCCGCTCGCGGCAAACACGTGCCGACGATCGGAGGTGAACCGTCCGTAATCCGCGCGCGGATCGTTGTCGAGCCACACGCGACGCGCGTCGGGGTTGCCGAGGCCGACGTAGCGGCTCTCCTGCAGCGTGTAGGCCACGCGTCCGCTCCATCGATTCGCCATCCGCTTCAATGCGGACAGCTGCAAGGATTTGTAGTTGCCGTCGAAGGCCGGACTGGTTTGCACCTGGAGGACGCGGGCAAACCGCGTCGCGCGAGCGGGGGCGGGAATGAGCACGCCGGACGGATCGATGACATCGACACCGGGGCGGATGCCGTTGACCGCTTCGTTGATGTCGATGACGCCGAGCTGGTCGCGCGAGACATTGGCGACGTAGTCGGCCGCGACGGCCGCATTGGCGGAAAATTGATGGTTGATGCCAGCGCTCCACGACCACGTGTAGGGCAGCTTCCGGTCCGGACTGTCAAGCCACGGATTCGGGTTGAACGTCGCGCCCGCGAGGATTTGATCGCGGAGTTGATTGATGGCAGCTCGGCCGGCTGGACTCAACGACGCGACGCCTGGATTGCCTTGCGAGTCGGAGATCACGTCTGGGCGCAAAACGACCGATGCGAGCGGGTGAGTCTCGTTGATTGCGATCGAGGGGAAGCGGGTGCGGATGGCGTTCTGCTGCAGCGTCAGGTCGAGCACGACCGGTGGGTACGCGTAGAACTTGCCGATTCCGCCGCGCATGACGGTGTTGCCCGTGCCGGTCAGATCCCACGCAAATCCGAGGCGCGGCGCGAAGTTGAGTGTGCTGTCTGGCGTCTGATGCTGATGGTCGTAGCGCAGCCCGAGGTTCAGCGTGAGGGTGCGGGCGACGCGCCATTTGTCTTCAGCAAAACCGTAGGCACGGCGATCGCGCGAGAAGACCTCGTAGCCCCAGTCGCTCGGCGGGCCGACCGTCACATTGAACTGGAACGGGAAGGTGGACGGGTCCGCAGGATTGTACGGGGCGTCTCCCCTGAACTGGAACGTGCCCGAGCTGAACGTCGTCCTCGGCGGCATTTCGTTGAAGCTGGCGCCGCCGCCAACCTTGAAATTGTGTTCGCCGCCGAACAACTGCGGCGCGAAGTAGGAGAACGACTCGTCGAGAACGTAGGTGCGGATGCGTGTGTTGAGGCCCTCGCCGCCCTTCCCTGTGATGTAGCTCGCGTGCACGTTCCGCTGCCCGATCGACAGTGGATCGCGGCCGGCGAAGCCGATCTGCTTCACATCGCCATCGAAGAACGCCTGTGCGCCGGTGCCGAGCTCTTCGCTGATTCGTCCGACGCGCAGCACGTTGGTTGCCCGATCATTGACGACCGCCATATACGTGCCGCTGATCAAATGGTCCCAGTCGCTCTCCCATGCCTGCGCATCGATGGTCTCGGTGTTCGTATTGAAGCCCTCGCCTCTGGTCGGCGCGGTTTCGAGCACCCAGCGAACGCTGAAGATGTTGCGCGGATTGATCTGGACATCGCCGCGCCCGAAGTAGTTCGTCGCGCGCACGCTGAACGCGCCCACCATGTCACGCGCGAGAGGCGCGGCGGCGGCCGGAAAGCGCTTCTGACCGGCAATGTCCTCGTGATCGCGCTCGACGGTGAAGTAGAAATGCGCGCGATCTCTCAGCACGGGCCCGCCGAGCGCGAACCCCGTCTGCAGCGTCCGTTCATCCGGCTTGGGAGCGCCGGCCGGGAGGAAATGTCCGCGCGCGTTGAATCGATCGTCGCGGAAGTAGGTGTATGCACGGCCGTTGAAATTGTTCGTGCCGCCGCGCGTGATCATGTTGATGATCGCGCCCGCGCCGCCGCCGAACTCCGCGCTGTACTGGTTCGACAACACCTGGTACTCGTCGATGTTGTCGAGGACGACGCGCACCTGCGTTCCCTGGCTGCCACCGAGACGGTCGTCGTTGTTGTACATGCCATCGATCAAATAGACGTTCTGCTGCGATGGCGTTCCATTGGCGACCACCTGTCCTCCTTCGAAGCTGGAGGCTGCGGGATTGGGCGTGATGCCAGGCACGAGCTGCGTCAGCGCGGTGAAATTCCGGAAGTTCGACGGGATCTCTTCGATCTCGCGGCTAGACAGGCTTCCTCCGAGCTGATTCGACGTCGTCTCGATGAGCGGCGCTTCGGCGGTGACGACGACTTCCTGCTCGATGGCGGCAATGTCCATCCTGAATTCGAAGGTGAGAGCCGTGCCTGCGGTGAGCTGTACGTCAGGGCGTCTCACGGAAGAGAACCCGGCGAGCTCGATCAGGATGCTGTAGATGCCAGGCTCGAGATTCGGGACGGCATACCCGCCAGTTTCGGCGGTGACCACGGTGCGCGTAAAACCAGTGCTCTGCGAGGTCACGGTGACAGTGGCTCCCGGCAGCCCGAGACTGCTGGCGTCAACGATCCGTCCGCTGATGGATGCCTGCTGCTGGGCCAACGCAGGCATGGCGACGAGCCACAGTGCCACGGCAAACACGACACGCGAAGCTAGACACATGAAAGGGCCTCCGAAGTGAGAAGCGTTGCGTGCCGTTACTGCGGGGGGTATAGGGTGTGAAGCGTATTCGCGGAGAGCGGATGCTGTAACCGCGCCCGTTCACAACGCAACAGCGTCTGACGTGTGTGAGAGTGGACGCGCGTGCGCGCCGTAAACATCACCACAATGTCAGTCGTAACCGCCGTAATGCCCGTCAATGCCCGTTGTGCAGTCGCGTTGGTGATGTTGATGTCGAGTCCCTTGCGCGCGTTCGCCGGGCAGCTCGACATTGCAACGCCTGCCGTGCAGCCGACGCAGATGCTCGGCGGCCTCGAACGCCGCCAGATGAGTGCGATGCAGATGGGCAGTGAGGATCGCGTCACGCTCGACGGCATGCTCAACGAACCTGTATGGCGTCAAGCGGTGCCGGCAGCGGATTTCAGGCAACAGGACCCGCAGAACGGTGCGGCGGCGACCGAACCAACCGAAGTGCGCATTGTCTACAGCCGCGATGCGATTTACATGGGCGTCACGTGCTTCGATTCGGAGCCGGAGAAGTGGCTCGGCTTTCAGCGCGGCCGCGACAACGGACTCGGCTCCGACGATCGCTTCATGTGGACCATCGACACGTTTCTCGATGGACGCACCGCGTACTTCTTCGAGATGAATCCGTCCGGGCTGATGGCCGACGCGCTGCAGGGATCGGCGGACACCAACAACCGGCAGTGGGATGGGATCTGGAACGCGCGCGTCAATCGCAGCGAGATCGGGTGGACGCTCGAGATCGAGATCCCGTTTCGCACGCTGAACTTCAATCCGACGAGCGACACCTGGGGGGTCAATTTTCAGCGCACCGTCCGCCGGAAGAATGAAGAGAGCTTGTGGATGGGATGGGCGCGAAACCAGGGGCTACGCAGGATGAGCAACGCCGGTCTGCTGACTGGCCTCAAAGCCGCGGAGGTTACACAGGGCCACGGCCTCGATATCAAGCCGTATGTCGTCGGCGAGGCGACACGCGATTGGCGTACGTCCGGCGACGGCACGATGCGCCGCAACGCGGATATCGGCGTCGATCTCTTTTACAACCTGACGCCGAGCCTGCGAGCCAACCTCACAGTGAACACCGACTTCGCGCAGGCGGAGGTCGATCAGCGGCAGACCAACCTGACGCGGTTCT
Organism: Vicinamibacterales bacterium; assembly: GCA_035764385.1. Lineage (GTDB taxonomy): Bacteria > Acidobacteriota > Vicinamibacteria > Vicinamibacterales > UBA2999 > Gp6-AA40. The sequence continues at coordinate 4,352 of DASTZI010000366.1, read as the reverse complement.
CGTTGTTCTTTCCCGAGAAGCGCGATTTTTTCCTCGACGGCTCGCTGTTCTTCAATTTCGCCGACGGCGGCGGTGGCGGCGGGGGAGGGGAGCCGGTTGATCTCGCGCCATTCTTCAGCCGTCGTATCGGCCTGGACGACCGCGGAGAGCCGCAGGCGATCAACTTTGGTGGCAAGCTGACCGGACAGGCAGGAGCGTTCGATGTCGGCGTCCTGCAGGTGCAGACGCGCGAAGAGGCCAACGCGCCTGGCGAGGACTTCTCGGTGATCCGGCTCAAGCGCCGCTTCTTCCGCCAGTCCTACGTCGGCGCCATCTACACGCGGCGCGCCGCCCGTAACGTCGCGATTGCCGATCGCCATACCGGCGGCATCGACTTTGAGCTCGCCACCTCTACCTTCCTGGGCAGCCAGAATTTGATGGCGAACGGCTTTCTTGTGAAGTCTCCGACCCCGGGCGCCACGGGCGACGATGTCGCGATTGGGCTGCAGCTCGACTACCCGAACGATCCGCTCGAGGCGCAGCTCGAATATCGCGAAGTGCAGCGCAGCTACGACGCGGCCGTCGGCTTCACACGGCGGCTCAACTTCCGCCAATACAACCCGCGCGTGTTCTACGCGCCGCGCCCTGACGAGCATCCTTTCATCCGTCGTTTCAATTTCGGCGTCGGCGCGGATTTCTTCGTCGATCCCGCGACCAACGATGCGCTCGACAGCGAGATTGACGTGACGGCACTCGAAGTGAACCTGCACTCGCAGGACTCCTTTGAATTTCATGTTGTGCCGACCTACGAGCGTCTGGTGGAGGACTTCGGCATCGCGCCCGGCGTCACGCTTCCCGTGGGCAACGAATACAACTTCACGCGCTACCGGGTGCAGATGGACACGGCCAGACGTCGGCTGCTGTCGATCCAACCCGAGGTGGAGTGGGGCGAGTTCTATTCAGGGGATCGCGTGCAACTGAGCCTCACGTCGAATCTGCGGCCAATGCCCGGTGTGTTGTTCACGCTCACGACCGAATGGAACAAGGTGCAGCTCGCGGAAGGGCGGTTCTACACGCGCCTGTATCGCGGTCTGTCGGAACTGCAGTTCACCCCATTTATGGCGTGGGTGAACAACGTCCAGTACGACTCTCAGAGTGCCGTGCTGGGCTGGCAATCGCGGTATCGCTGGATTCTTCGTCCGGGCAACGACATCTATTTCGTCTACAACCACAACTGGCTCGACGATCCGCTGATGGCGCGGAGGTTCCGCTCGGTCGACAGCCGCCTCTCGTCGAAGCTGCTCTACACCTACCGGTTCTGACGGGGTCAGACCCCGGTGACAATCATCACCGGGGTCTGACCCCCTTCACAAAGCGACTAAAGCTTGTTATCATCCATCCGGATTAACGGATGGTTGAAATTCTCGAGCATATGTCGGCGCTGTCGGACCAGACGCGCTGCCGGATGCTGCTTCTGCTCGAACGGCATGAATTGACCGTCTCCGAGCTCTGCGCGGTGCTGCAGATGCCGCAGTCGAGCGTCAGCCGCCAGTTGAAGACGCTCGCCGACGACAACTGGATTACGTCGCGGCGCGATGCCACCAGCCGGTACTACTCGATGCCGCTCGACGACCTGGATTCGGCCGCGTCGCGACTGTGGCCGTTGATCCGCGAGCAGGTCTCCTCGACGACGGCGGCGGCGCACGACGATCGGCGGTTGCGTGGCGTCCTCGACCGGCGGCGTGTGAAGTCGCGCGAGTTCTTCGCGACTGCAGCCGGCCGGTGGGATCGGCTGCGCGAGGACCTTTTCGGCGACAGCTTTTATCTGTGGGCGGTGCTCGGCTTGATCGACCCGACATTGAACGTTGGCGACCTCGGCTGCGGCACAGGGCAGCTTGCCGAGACCGTGGCGCCGTATGTGCGCCGCGTCATTGCCGTGGATGGGTCCGCAGAGATGCTCGACGCGGCCCGCCACCGGCTCGCTGACTTCCGCAACGTCGAGATCCGAAGCGGCGAGCTCGAGGCGCTACCGATCAAGGATCGCGAACTGGATGTGGCGCTGCTTTCGCTGGTATTGCACTACTCCGCGGAACCTGTGCGGACACTGACAGAAGTCGCCCGTGTGTGCCGTCCCGGCGCGAAAGTGCTCGTCGTCGACATGCTGCCTCACCATCACGACGAATATCAGCAGCAGATGGGCCACGTATGGCTTGGTTTTTCGGAAAAACAGATCGTGAAGTTTCTGACCGCTGCGGGTTTTGAAAACGCACGCGTGCGTGCGTTGCCGGTCGATCCCGACGCGAAGGGACCTGCGCTCTTCGCGGCAATCGCAACACGTACGTAGGGGCCGGCTTCAGCCGGCCCGAGGAGAAGCAATGGCTACCGTTCTATTCGAGAAGATGCACGCGTTCGAGGCCGCGGCCAAGGCCGCTCGCCCGCCCTATAAAGTGGCGAACCTCGAACTCGCTGACTGGGGACGCAAGGAGATTCGCCTCGCCGAGCACGAGATGCCCGGCCTCATGGCACTGCGCAAGCGGCACGCGGCCAGCAAACCGCTCGCCGGAGCACGGATCATGGGCAGCTTGCACATGACCGTTCAGACGGCCGTGCTCATCGAAACACTCACCGATCTCGGTGCGGACGTCCGCTGGGTATCGTGCAACATTTTCTCGACGCAGGACCATGCGGCTGCCGCAGTCGTTGTCGGGCGGCCTGAGACAGGCGGAACGCTCGAATCGCCGAAAGGCACGCCTGTCTTCGCGTGGAAGGGTGAGTCGCTCGACGAGTACTGGTGGTGCACCGCCGAAGCGCTCGTGTGGCCCGACGGACCGGGCCCGACGCTCATCGTCGACGACGGGGGTGACGCGACGCTGTTCGTGCACAAGGCGGCGGAATTCGAGAAAGCCGGCAAGGTGCCCGCATTCGATCCGGAAAACGAGCCGGAGGAGTGGGGCGTGATCCTCAACACGATTTCGCGTGAGCTGAAGGCGAATCCGGGACGCTGGACGAAGGTCGCGCACGGTATTCGCGGTGTCAGCGAGGAGACGACCACGGGCGTGCATCGTCTGTATCAGATGATGGAAGCAGGCACGCTTCTGTTCCCCGCGATCAACGTCAACGACTCGGTCACCAAGAGCAAGTTCGACAACATCTACGGCTGCCGCCACTCGCTGCCCGATGGCCTGGCGCGGGCGACCGACGTCATGCTCGGCGGCAAAGTTGCCGTCGTGATGGGGTACGGCGAGGTCGGCAAAGGATGCGCGCAGGCGCTGCGCGGCCAGGGGTGCCGCGTGGTCATCACCGAAATCGATCCGATTTGCGCGCTCCAGGCGGCGATGGAAGGCTTTGAGGTCACCACGTTGGACGACGTCGTCGACACGGCCGACATCTTCATCACCGCCACTGGCAATCTGAACCTCGTCACCGTCGAGCACATGCGGCGGATGAAGGACAAGGCGATCGTCGGCAACATCGGCCACTTCGACAACGAGATCGACATGGCCGGCCTGAAGAAGGTGAAAGGGATCCAGCGCATCAACATCAAACCGCAGTACGACGAGTGGCGGTTCCCGGATGGCCACAGCGTGCTCGTGCTCGCTGAAGGGCGTCTGCTGAACCTCGGATGCGCGACCGGTCATCCGAGTTTCGTCATGTCCGCGTCATTTACCAATCAGGTGCTGGCGCAGCTCGAGCTGAATGCCAACGCCGAGAAGTACGGCAAGACCGTGACGATGCTGCCGAAGGCGCTGGACGAAGAAGTGGCCCGGCTGCATCTCGATCATCTCGGCGTCAGGCTGACGACGCTCACGCCCGAGCAGGCCGACTACATCGGCGTCCCTGCGGAAGGACCCTACAAACCCGATCATTACCGGTACTGATACGGGTCGAACCACGAAGGTCACGAAACGAGTTTTCGTGGCCTTCGTTTTCTTCGTGTGCTTCGTGGTCTAGAATCGCGCCATTCTTCAACTCCCACCTCGCTCCACATTCGCCGGATCCCGCTGGCTTTTTCTTCGGCTACTTGGTGTCGTCTATTTCATCGCGTTCGTGTCGCTGGCCGTTCAAATCACCGGGCTCGTCGGCGAACACGGGATCCTTCCAGTTGACGAGTTCCTCGGGCAGGTTCACGGGCGGTTCGGTGCGTCTGCCTATTACAACTGGCCGACGCTCGTGTGGTTCTCGCCGACCGATGCGTGGCTATCCGCTCTCTGTTGGCTTGGCGCGGCCACGTCGCTGCTCTTGATCGCGGGCATCGTCCCGATGGCGACCGCCGCGCTGGCCTGGGTGCTGTATCTGTCCCTGACGGTCGCGGGCCAGCTGTTTCTCGAATTCCAGTGGGATTCGCTGCTGCTCGAAACAGGGCTGCTGGCGGT
>DASTZI010000365.1:0-8529 GCA_035764385.1 Vicinamibacterales bacterium | reverse complement strand
ATGCGGCGGGCGAATGAACCCGCCACGCCTTGCTAGAAGTTGAAGCGCAGCGCGAACTGAACTTGACGAGGCGTTCCGAGACCAACCGTTCGACCGACGGTGCTGGTCAGACGTCCGAACGTCCCTGCCGCCGCGTTCGTGTACGGCTGCCCTGGCTGCACGCGGTTGGCTTCCGTCAACGACGCGCCCGGCAGCGCATTCGGCAGCGTGCCGACCGGGTTGGCGAAGTTCGTGATGTTGAAGATGTTGAAGATCTCCGCGCGCAGTTCGACGTTCGGCCCGCCGCCAATCCCAACCTTCTTGGCAAGCATCACGTCCACCTGCCGCATCCATGGTCCATGGATCTGGTTGCGCGTCAGGTTGCCGAACGTACCCGGCTTGGGCGTCGCGAACGCAGCCGGATTGATAAAGAGCAATCCTCCATCCGAGACGAAGGGGTCTACGCCCGGCACGAGATCTGGACGGCGGGTGTTGCGCGACGCGCCGCCGCCTGGCGTGTTGACGACCGCTGTTCGATCGGCCGCCGGGTTGTTGAACACGTTACCAGCGCCATCGACGTAGGCGATGTCGTTGCGCTGAATCAACACGGGGACCGGAATGCCACTGCGCGCGTTGAGGATGCCGGCCACGCTCCACCCGCTCAGGATCGGGCCGCCGCCCGGGAGGTCGTAGAGCGCACTCAGATTGAAGGTGTGGCGAACATCGAAGTTGTTGTACCCGTTGTCGTAGTCGAATTCGGAGATAGCGCGCGCGTTGTTGCCGGCCGTCACCGCCTCATTCGACCCGCCCGTGTTGCCCTTGCTGTAGCCGAGCGTGTACTGCCCGTTCATCGTCAGCCCGTTGCTCGCGCGACGTGTCAACGAGAGCTGCATCGAGTTGTAGCTGTTGTAGCCGCCGCTCGTCTTGTAGTCGACTTCAGCATACGGCGATTGTTTGCTCACAGGCGTCGCGCTGCCGCACACCGCGGTCGTGATCGCGCTCTGAAGACCGTTCAATACTCGGCCATCAGAACAGGTGACGATGTCGAATTCACGGATGTTGGTGGCCGTCGCCGTCGGGTTCGCCTGCAGGACGCCGACAGTCCGGTTGGCCACGCTGCGGAGGAACTGATTGCGCCCCTGGCTGCCGACGTATGCCGCCGTCGCGACCAAGTTCTTACCGAGATCGCGCTGCATGGAAACCGTGTACTGGTACACACGCTCCGGAATCGAGTAATCGTTCGCGTAGGCACGGGGCTGGAACGATCGGTTGTTCGGATTGTTGATGAAGTTCGCGCGAATGAGATTCGGATCGACCGGGTACAGCGCGCCAGGGGCACCTGCTGACAGCGTCGTGCTGATGCGCTCGGCTTCAATGGGCTGGATCTGGTCTTCCGTCTGGCCTGGCCCGACGAAGATGCCGAACCCGCCGCGGAGGACCGTCCTCTCCATGATGTTGTAGGTCGCCGACACGCGCGGCTGCCAGTTGGTCTTCATCGACTCATAAAGCGGTGTGGTGTCCGGATCGAGTGCGCCGTTCACGATGTTGAACTTCACGATGCGGTTGTCGCGTTCCCGCAGCGGCGTGTAGTAGTCATAGCGCACGCCGTAGTTGAGCGTGAAGTCCGGCTTCACATGCCATTCGTCCTGCGCAAAGCCGACGTAGTAGTTCTGCACCGTGTGCTTCATGCCGGTGACGCCCGGATGAAACGGGTTCGCCTCGCTCAGATCGCCGAAGTACTGAATCGTGGCCGGCGTGTTGGCGAGGAACGCGTCCAGGTTCGCGAAGCTGTAGGTGATGCCGCCCTGCTGGTCGGTCGCCATGCGGATGACGCGGAAGTCGGCGCCTGCCTTCAAGAAATGCGTCCCCTTCACCACGTTCACCGTGTCGGCAAAGGTCAACGAGTACGGGTCGTACGGCGCGGAGCGACCGTTGCCGGCGCTGTTCACGCGCACGAGACCACCGGGGATCGCAAGGCCGGAGCTCGCACCCTGCCCGGCAATACCGGTGTTCGCGACTGATCCGCTGAGGTTGAGAATGATGTTGCCGAATCCGGCCGGCGCAACGCCCTCCTCGGTAGACTTCGCGGCGTTGTAACCGAATTTGAACTCGTTCGTGAAGTTGTTGTTGACGATGCCCTGCAGGTTGAAGACGGCGTTGGTCGGCTTGGCCGTCGTCTTGAAGATGCGACCCGTGACGCCCTGAGGTTCGTTGTTCGTGCCGTTATCGCGGAAGAGACGAACGTAGCTGGTCCAGTTGCTGTTTGCCTTGAAGTCGAGGCGTGCGCTGAAGGCATCTTCCTTCACCTTCTGCACCGTCTGCAGCTGCGCGATGTCGAAGTCGGGATTGGCCGATGCGCCTGAGAGCACGACCGCACCCGGGGCCAGGAAGCCAGAGCGCAACGGCGCAATGGCACCCGCGGCGCGCGCCCACGCCTGATTGCTCGGCACCCCTTCGATGAAGTTCAGACCTGCGTCGAGACGATAGCCTTCGTAGCTGCCGAAGAAGAATGCGCGGTCGCGGGCGAGCGGTCCACCCACCGAGCCGCCAAACTGATTCTGGCTGAGCGCGGACTTCGGCAGTTTCGTGATCACGCTGCCGTCGACGTTGCGCGTGGAGTCGAAGTAGTTGCGCGAGTCGAAATCGTCGCGCCGCCAGTAGCCGAAGAGTGCCCCGTGAAAGTCATTGCCTCCGGACTTCGTAATGACGCTCACCTGACCGCCGGTGCCCGTTCCGTATTCGGCCGGGTAGCTGCTGGACTCGACGCGGAACTCCTGCACGTTCTCCAAGCTTGCCTGCAGCTTGAACGGCGTGTTGTTCTCGCCGTTCACGTTGCCTGGTGAGGCATCGATGATCGCCGAGCCTTCGATACCGTCGTACTTGATCACGTTCTGCTCGACCGCGCGGCCGCTGAATCGAATGTCCTGCCACGTGCCGGTGCCAGCATTCTGGGAGCCCGGAGCCTGCAGGAGCAGCTGAGACATCTGTCGCCCGTTCACGGGCAGCGCCGCGACTTCGCGCTCGCTGACGTTTGCGCCAATGCGTGCGGAACTCAGGTCAATGGCCGTCGCATGCGCTTCCACCGTCACGGTCTCGGTCACGCCGGCCGGATGGAGCTCGAGGTCGAGGCTGAACTCCTGACCCGCCGCGAGCGTCATGTCCGTGTATTCGAGCGGCTGAAAGCTGCCAAACATCACCGAGATGGTGTAGACCGACGGTCTCAGATTCGGCACCACGTAGCGCCCTTCGGCGGTGGTGCTCACCGTGCGCACCTCGCCGGTCTTCTGATTCTTCACGGTGACCATTGCGCCCGGCACGAATGCGCCGGTCTGATCGAGGACCGTACCTGAGAAGCGGGCATCGCCCTGGGCATACACAGCGGCGGGCCATGTCAGCAGCATCGCCAGTCCCGCCACGAAAAGAACCTTTAAGAACGATCGTTTTGGCATACAGCTCCTGAACGCAGACAGTTGTCGCTGAGCTTCCTTACGCATGTCGAAATCGAGCGTAGGCGCCGTATGTAACGAGGTTGTGACGGGTCGGATCCTGATGGGTAAAACCTCGGGACGCGCGATAGCATGGCCGTGTGAACGGTGTCATTTCGGGCCATATCACGGCGTTCTTCCTGTTCGACGTGGCTGAGGCGATCCATCTTGCTGGCCTGGAGCACGAGCTTGGAGGCGTGAAGTCACGCCTCGCCGCGAAGCCGACAACCCCACCGTATGTCCAATATCGCCAACCGCCGATCACCATCGACGGGCACGTCATCGACATGGCCGAAGCCGAGGGCTTCACCGTCCGGTTCAAGGCGTTTGACTATGGCGTCATCTCCGTCGCGCTGACCCGGCCGGTCTCGGCGACGTGGGATGAATGGGTGGCCTTAGGACGATCGTGCTATGAGAATGGGGCGCTTCCGCGGACAGCCGAGCATCTGGCGAGGACGCTGGTGAGCCGGATTGCCACGGCGATCACGCGACTACGGCCCGACTTCCTCGCCGAGGACTACATCGTCTTCACCGTCACGCAGCTTGATGAGGCCGCGTCGTCGGAGTCGTTGATCGCCTCGCGCGGCGCAGCGATTGCGCAGCTGCTGCGTGGCGAAAAGAGTCCGTTGAGCGCCGAAGAGCGCGACGAAATCCTCCGCCACCGCATCTCGTACTTCGCCGACGATCTCGTTATTCCGACGTGGAACAGCGCGTTCATCCGCGACACGGAGTCGGGGGCCCAGGGGGCGATCGAGATCCTCGAATTCGCCAATTCGCAGCTGCTGGAGTTCCGTTACTACGACGAACTGCTCGACGCTGAGCTCGAACGAATCTATCCGCAGTTGCAGCGCGACGGCTGGCTCTACAACTGGGTGGCCCGTCGCTATTCGCGCGCCGCGCGCCAGGTCAACTCGCTCTTCATCGACGTGACCGAGCTGACCGACCGAACCGAGAACGCGCTGAAAATCGCTGGCGATGTCTACGCGGCACGGCTGTTCTCGCTCGTGGCCGCCCGGCTCGGGCTGAATCAATGGAAAGGCAGCGTGCAGGAAAAGCTGCGCACTCTCAATGACATCTATCGCTTCGCCGTCGAGCAGACATCGATGGCGCGCGGCGAGGTTCTGGAAATCACCGTCGTCATCATCCTCGTGATCGAGCTCGTGCTTTTTCTGGTCGGTGTGCTGCACCTGTAAGCGCCGTCGAATTAGGATTCATAACGATGAGCGTCGATGGTCTGGTCCGTCACGATGATGGCCTCTCGCGGTGCTGGTGGGCGGGAACTGATCCCCTGTATCTCCGCTATCACGATGAGGAGTGGGGGCGACCAGTCGTCGACGACCGACGCCTGTTTGAGAAGATCTGCCTGGAAGGATTTCAGGCGGGATTGAGCTGGCTGACGATCCTGCGCAAGCGCGAGGCGTTTCGCCAGGCATTTGCCGATTTCGACATGTCACGCGTGGCACGGTTCGGCGCGCGCGACATCGCTCGGCTTCTCGGCGACGCGGGTATCGTGCGCCACCGCGGCAAAATTGAATCCGCGGTTAACAACGCCCGGCGAGCCGAAGCGCTGGTGGACGAGTTCGGTTCGCTCGCCGCTTACATCTGGCAGTGGGAACCGGATGCGAAGTCACGCCCACGTCGGATCACCAGAGCGGCGTTGATGGACCTCGCCGTGACACCTGAATCGAAAGCGCTCAGCAAGGACTTGAAGAAGCGCGGTTGGACATTCGTGGGGCCGACGACGATCTACGCGTTCATGCAAGCGGTCGGTCTGGTCAACGATCACATTGACGGGTGTGCGAGCCGGACCGCTGTTGAAACCGCGCGCACCAGACTCAGACGTCCCGGCGGTGCCGACGCAGATACGCGCGCGCGAATGGACAGATAACAACCAGCCGACGTCCTTCTGAGCGTCCAATTGCGAGCGCGGCCTCGACCAGCCGGTCGGCGATGTGCCGGCCGCGGATCTCGGGCGGCACTTCGGTGTGAAGCAACGTCAGCGTATTGGGAGTCCGCTCGTACTCGAGATACGCGACGTGGCCGTCGACGTTCAACTCGAACCGGCTCTGCGCGGTGTTGTCCGTCACGCTTGTGTCGACGTCGATCTCAAGCGGAATCGTGATCCGAATCCCTGTCTCCACGGTGTTGGCAGGCGGGTCGCTCGCCGGAAATGTTTGCTCAAGTGCCTCATCCACCTTGCTGTCGTCCCACCGATTGTTCGCACCCATCGCCCTCTCCCCGTTCAGAACGCCTCGGCGATCGTCAGCGCAAATCCGTCATCCCGATCGATCCACTGGGCGGTCGGGTTGAAGCCGCACGACTCCAGCAGATCGTCAATCTGTTCTGGCACGTACTTGTAGGAGCTTTCGGTCCAGATCGTCTCGCCTGCCTGCAGGTGCTCCTCGACGTGCGCGCGTGGGATTGCAATGGTCTGGTCGCTGCGCGCCACCAGATGCATTTCCACCCGACCCTGCTCGGCGTTCCAAACAGCACGGTGGAGGAATTCATCGAGATCGATCGACGCACCCAGATCACGGTTCATTCGGAGCAGCAGATTGCGGTTGAACGCCGCGGTGATACCGAGAGGATCGTCGTAGGCGACGAGCAAGCGCTCCGTCGGCTTGACGAGATCGACACCCAGCAGTACCGCATCGCCGTTCGTGACGCTGGCGCGGATGTTCTGCAGAAATGCAGCAGCCCCCGGTGGATCGAAGTTCCCGATGTTCGACCCGAGAAACGCGACGAGCGTCCGACCCGTTCTCTGCGTGAACGCCTCGCGCAGACCGGCATCATAGGTCGCCTGGTGCGTGATGACGCGCATGTCACCGACGCTTCCGATGGTCTGTGTGGCGATCGCCAAGGCACTTGGCGAGACGTCGATCAGGTGTACGTCCATTGGCTTCTGCCGCCGCGCCGCCTCGAGGAGCGTCCGCAGCTTTTCACCATTGCCCGGACCCAGTTCGACGACGCGGGTCAACGATGGCAGGCGGCGGAATACGCCGTCGCCATGCGCCGCGAGCAGACGCATCTCTGCCCGGGTGATGGTGTACCACGGCAACCGGCAGATCGCTTCAAACAGAGCGGAGCCGAGATCATCGTAGAAGTAGCGCGACGGGAGCTGACGCGGCGTCAGCGACAGGTAGTACCTCACGTCGGCCGCGAACTGCTCGAGCGACGTACGGTCGAGAGAGACGAAAGGCTGCTCCGTCCGTGAATCCATCAGCGCCTGTCCTTCGCGAGCCTGAACGTGGCATAGACATACGGATACTGTGCGCGAAACCAGTTGCGGAACGACGGCCGCAGCAGCTCGCGCGCGGTAGCGGGCGATGCACCCTTCATCACGTAGTGCTCGCCGTCGAAGAAATCAGCGGAGTATTCCGGGTATGACGGCATCGCCTGAAATCCGGGGAATGGCTCGAAGGGGGTCCGCGTCCACTCCCAGCCGTTGCCAACGAGATCTTCAATGCCCCATACGCTTCGGCCTGCAGGGTGCGTGCCGGCCGGTTCGGGATCCCAGCTGGAGAAGTCGAACACGCCATGCGACGCGTTCGGCTCGGCCTCTCCCCACGGATGTGTGCGCTCGCTTCCATCGAGGGTCCCGAACGCCGCTCTCTGGAATTCGGCTTCGCTCGACAGGCGTGCGCCGGCCCAGCGTGCGAATGCCGATGCCTCAGCCTGACTGACGTACACCGGCCAGGAGGCAGGAAGCGGGATCCAGTCGAACATTCCGCGCCACCACCACTGTTCGTCCATGTGTGACCAGAACAGCGGATGCCTCAGCTCAGCGCGTTGTGCCCACGCCCAATCCTCCGGTTGCCACCACTGTGGATCACGATAGCCACCGGCGTTGACGAACTCTAGATACCGCGCATTCGTGACGTTCTGCGTCTCGATCGAAAACGGCGACACATCGATCGCAAACGCCGGATGTTCGTTGTCCCACCCAAATGGGATCGCGCCGTGGTCGACACCGAGCGTTGCACGACCGGCTGGCACACCAACCCATTCGCTTCGCGGCATCGCGCCCTGCGTGATCGGGGCATATCCGTGAGGACGATGTTTCTGCTCGTGCGGCAGGCGGTGCCACATATAGAGCAACGTTTCCTGATGCATGGCCTCATGCTCCAGGATCGTGAACACCGCTTCCGCGCGTCCAAGCAGCGGATCGCCGGGACGATCGAGCTCCTCGTGCGCCAGCGCGTGTAACACCTGCTGGTCGGCTTCCGCCGCGAATGCCTGAACGACAGAGCGGCTCGGCCACACGGCTGCGGCGGCCGGTGAGTAAGACTCCTCTGCCGGATCGATGCCGCGCGCGAACAACTGTTCGAGGCGTGCGTCGATACCGGGGCGTCCGAGTGCGCGCTTGATCAGCGTGTTGAAACTGAACGCAGGCAGATGACCTTCATAGAACACCAGCGGCTGACGGAGATTGATCGGTCTGCTGTAGTACGCGTCTTCGGTGACGAGATCGAACAGCGCTTGTGACCGCTCGCGATTGCGCCGGTACGCCGCTATGGCCGTGCTCGCGAGCGCGTCAGCGTCAGTCGTCCTCTTCGCCATGTTGCCTCCGGTTGTTAATGGCTCTGCAGCACTTGATGCACGAACGCGACCGCAATCGACCCTTCGCCAACGGCCGAGGCAACACGCTTGACGTTGCCACCGCGCACGTCGCCCACCGCAAATACACCGGGCCGGCTCGTTTCGAGCAGAAAGGGAGGCCGCGTGAGCGGCCAGTTCGCCGCGGAGAGATCCTCGACCGACAGCGCGGGACCGGTTTTGATGAATCCCTTGTCGTCGAGCGCAAGACAGCCACTCAGCCACGCTGTGTTCGGCACCGCGCCCGTCATCATGAACACGTGGTGGATGTCCCTGGTCTCGACCGCGCCACTCTGTCCGGCACGCCACTTCACACGCTCGAGGCGGCCGTTGCCTTCGAGCGCCACGATTTCGGTGTGTGTCCGCAGCTCGATGACGGGATTGTCTTCGATGCGTCGAATGAGGTACCGCGACATCGAATCGGCCAGTCCGTTCCCGCGAACCAGCACATGGACGCGGCGGCATTTGT
>DASTZI010000364.1:0-14131 GCA_035764385.1 Vicinamibacterales bacterium | reverse complement strand
TGGACGCGCGCGGCATTCGCGGGCCCGACATCTCGCAGGTGTGGGCGCGGGGACGAACGGATGCGGCGCTCTTCCGCACGATTCGCAACGGGGTGCCCAATACCGAGATGCCGGCGCATCCCGCGCCGCGCACATCCGACTTGGACATCTGGCGCATCCTCGCTTACCTCAAGACCATCTCGCCGACCAGTGCCGCCGCACCGGGTCCCGGTAATGCCGGAAGCGGAGAACACGTGTTCGCCACCAACTGCATTGGATGCCACCGAATCGGCGATCGCGGTGGCAATCTGGGCCCGGACCTGTCACGGATTGGCGCCGCCCGCGCGCGCGCCGCAATGGCTCGTCAGATTCGCGGCACGATGGGAAGCTTCAGATCCGGCTACGAGCCAGTGACATTGACGACGCCGAACGGCCAGGAGATTCAGGGCGTCAAGAAGAACGAAGACCAGTTCTCGGTGCAAGTCATGGACACCCGTGAGCGCATCCAGGGGTACCTGCGCGAGGACATGCGTACCGTGAGCAATGAAAAGAAGTCGGCCATGCCGGTGTTCGGGACCGACAGGTTGTCGGATGCCGACCTCGACGATCTGCTCGCGTACCTTGAAAGCCTCCAGGGCACAGCCCCGGCGCCTTCAAACGCCCGCTGAGGAGCTTCTATGAACCGACGAACCTCGGTACGAGTCGCGGTCGCGATCATCGGAGCAGTGGCCTGTATGGCGACGCTCACCGCGCAGAACGTCCCGCCACCGCTGGTCACCGCGCAGGAGCTGCTCGATGGTCTTTCCGCTGACGGTTCGCGCTGGCTCATGTTCGGCGGAAGCTACGCCAACCAACGGCACAGTCCCCTGACTCAGATCACGCCCGAGAACGTCAACCGGCTCGCGCCGCAGTGGGTGTTTCAGACCGACACCGCGGGCCGATTCGAGACGACGCCGCTGCTGCGCGACAACGTGTTGTACGTCACAGGACCGCTGAACGTTGCCTGGGCCGTTGACGCGCGGACGGGCCGCGAGATCTGGCGATACAAACGCGAACTGCCGCCGACGGGCAACCTCACCGCCTGCTGCGGCCTGGTAAACAGAGGTTTCGGCGTCCTCGGCGATCGGCTCTTCATGACGACGCTCGACGCGCACCTGATCGCGCTGAATATGAAGACCGGTGGGGTGGTCTGGGATACGACGCTCGAGGATTTCTCGAAGGGGTACGCGTCGACGATTGCTCCGCTCGTGGTCAAAGACAAAGTGATCGTTGGGGTGGCCGGAGGCGAGTACGGCATTCGCGGCTTCATCGATGCGTACGACGCCAAAACCGGCGCCAGGGCATGGCGCTTCTATACGATCCCCGGGCCCGGGGAGCCAGGCAACGACACGTGGGCCGGCGATTCGTGGCAGCGCGGCGGAGCGAGCGTGTGGGTGACCGGCGCATACGATCCGGAACTGAACCTGCTCTACTACGGCATCGGCAATCCGGGACCTGACTATCACAGCGAGAGTCGCAAAGGGGACAACCTGTACAGCGACTCACTCGTCGCGCTCGATGCCGACACCGGAAAGCTGCGGTGGCACTACCAGTTCACGCCGCACGATCTCCACGATTGGGACGCGACCGAGGTGCCGATCCTCGCGGACCTCACGATTGCGGGTCAGCCGCGCAAGGTCGTGATGTTCGCGAATCGCAACGGATTCTTTTACACGCTCGACCGTACGAACGGAAAGCTCATCGTCGGCAAACCATATGTCGTCACGACGTGGGCGAAGGAAATCGGGGCCGACGGACGACCAGTGATCCTGCCCGGGTACGTACCCGATGAAAAAGGTTCGTTGACCTGTCCCGATCCGACGGGCGCGACCAATTTCTGGCCAGGCTCGTACGATCCAGGCCAGCGTCTGTTCTTCGTCAACGCACGTGAAGTGTGTGCGACCTTCTACGCGTGGAAACAGGAATACGTGCCAGGTGAGCGGTACACCGGCGGCGCCGGCCAGCGTGCGACAGGTTCTGACAACCGCGCGTGGGGCGCGCTGCGCGCGATCGATCCGACGACTGGCGAACGCAAATGGGAATTCCCGTACATCAGTCCGTCCACTGCCGGCGTGCTGACCACAGCCGCGGGTCTGGCATTCACCGGAGACGCGGAAGGGAATTTCCTCGCGCTCGATTCACGCAGCGGCAAGCTGATGTGGCATTTTCAGATGGGATCGGCGCTGCACGGGACCTCGCCGATCACGTACATGCTCGATGGACGGCAGCACGTGCTCGTTCCCGCAGGCACCACGCTGACCGACTGGGCGTTGAGCGATGTTCCGCGCGTGCCCGCGACGCGCTGAGACTCGGTTGTTGGTCATTTGATCGGCAAATAATTTTTTTCTGTCGATCACTAACCACTAACTGCCGGCAATCAACTTCAGTTACACTTCGAAAACTCGTATCGTTTCGACCACCATCCTGACATCTGGGGTTCGTGAGTGTCCGATCGCAACCATCTCGTGTCTTCTGGTTCCTCCGACTCGTTCAGCTCTTTCAACGAAACAGATCCTCCACCGGATACAGCCCGCGGTTTGCGTGAAGGGTTGCCGCCTGCGTTTCGCATGCGGGCGGATGCTCACTACGTTGAACAGCTCGACAACGAGAAACCCACCATCACGGTGCAGTACATTGCCGTCCACGCGATCGATGTCAGCGACGCGCCTGCCGACGTCTTGCCGGAGCTCGTCGAGTCGATCAAACGCTACGGCGTACTCGAACCGCTCGTGGTGCAGCGCAACAACGGCACGTACAAGACCATCACAGGGCAGAAGCGGCTCGCGGCTGCACGCGCTGCCGGACTGCACGATGTGCCGTGTCTCGTCCATCACGTTTCGGACGAACGGGCTCAGACGCTTCGCGACGTGCTTCGGGCGCCCACACCGCAGCCTTCACGCATCGCTGGGCCGCTCACGACGCCTGAGTCGCCCCTCGATGTCGCCGTCGCGGCGATGCGGCTGATCGGCGCCGCGCCTGATGGTCAGGTGTCCGTCGTTCAATCGGCCATGGGGCCCCGGTTGACGATCGATCTGCCATTTACCCTATAGCACCGGGCACCATCACCCCGGTTTTGCCCCCTATTGCCCGGTTTGGCCGTGGCCGATAGTGAGGGCGTGGTGTGTTTTTTCAGTCGCGCGGACCGCGTGATCCGCTGCGAGGTACGGGCTGCCGACGACGGCAGCGGCTACGAGCTACTGATCGATCATCCTGACGCCGTCGTGCAGGTCGAGCGGTTCAGCGGGGCCGACGCGCTGAACCGGCGCTGGATGGACGTCGAGGGGCGGCTACTCAGGCAAGGGTGGCGCGGACCCGCGCCACGTCAGCATCTACGACATCCGTAGACGACGAGCGTCTGTTCTTCGGGAAGTCGGTTGAACGCCGGCCCGGTCCTGGAGGCTGGCGTCGATCTGGCTGGTTCGGATCTCTCCGATCGCGGAACGGAAGCGCCCCCGCCGGGCGCCGCGGAGCCGAATCGCTCGACCCGTCGTCGTGATCCGCCAGCACGACGCGGACGCAATTGCGTCCGTCAGCCTTGGCGCGATAAAGCGCGGCGTCGGCCCTCGCCAGCACGGCATCCACGTCCTCTTCGCCCGGCATCGCGATCGTGATGCCGATGCTCGTGGTGAGCTGTATGCGTGCCGATTCGGACTCGGTGACCGTGCCCGCGATTTTCTTCGAAAGCGCTGCGGCCACGCGCTTGGCCTGATCCAGGCCGCTCTCGGGAAGCGCCACCAGAAATTCCTCGCCACCCCATCGCGCCCGGACGTCGCTGACGCGAAGCGTCTGCATGATCGTGTGGCCGATATTCGCGAGCACGGCATCGCCGCGCTGATGACCGTACCGGTCGTTAACGCTCTTGAAGAAGTCGAGGTCGAGCATCAGCACCGCGACCTGCTGATTGGAACGATGCGCGCGCTTCAATTCCGCCCGGAGCCGTTCGAGGCCGTCAGGGCGGGTCGAGCAGCCCGTCACCGAATCAACCGTGCTCTGCTCGCGGAGTTGCTCGATGGTGTGCGCCGTCTGCAGCCGGTCGGCCAGGAGCGGCGCCAGCATGGTGAGCGCTCGCTTTGACGAAGCTGACAACGGCCGATCCTCGATCGGGATACCGATGACCCCGAGCAGCGTGTCGCCCATTCGAAGCGGGAACGTGGCCCATTCACCGGGGGCGTCTGTCAGCGGGTGCGCTGTGGCTGACTGCGACATCGCCGGCGCGACGATGACCTTCCGTCGTCCGCCGATGTTGGTTTCGATCCAGAGCCGGTCCACGCCGAGCATAACCGGCAGCCTCTTGACGATCGCGTCGTGAAGTTCGCCGCTCGTCAAGGCGCCGCGGAGATCGGCGATGAACACCAGGACACGCTGTTGCCAGGAGATGTCGCTGTCCTGTTCTGACGTGGTGGCCTGCGGCGGATCCGAATCGGGGTTATCGGCGGAGGGACGCTTCACCTGCGATCATTCTAACGACAAAAGAATGTGTCGCCTGGGAACGTAGAGGCGGACCTTCAGGTCCGCCTTGCGCCCGTCGCTCAGCTCTCGCGGCGCGGCGAGCTGAAGCGGCCGACGACGGGCTTGGCGATATCGACGAAGTCGCCGTAATGCATCCTGATGCAGTCAGTGTGTGTGCCGGCATTGAACACCATTTCCGGATCGCCCACGAAACACTCCTCGACAAACACACGCTGGAGGTAGAGACCGCCGAATGGCGGCATCGCGCCTTCCTCGCAATCCGGATAGAGCTCCGCGATTTCGGTTTCGGTCGCAAGCCGTAGCGCCGCTGCGCCGGTGAGCTCACGCAGCCTGTCGAACTCAATTGTGTAATGAGCCGGAAGCACGGCCAGGACGAACTCGCCGTCCGCCATGCAGACGATGGTCTTGGCCCACGAGCTGCCCCGCACGTGCGACGCGGCGGCCGCATGCATCGCGGTGAACGCAGGAGCGTGGCGAAACGTCGTGAACGGGACCCGGTTCTTGGTCAGGAATTCGTCCAGCGAACGTGGTCGCATCGCACCCCCTGCGTGGCCGGGAAAGTGGCCGGAAGTATAGTCCAGCGAGCCGGTTGACGCGACTGGATCGACCCAATAAGATCGCCAGCTGGTTACACTTTAGGTTCGCTTTCGCTGTACGTTCGGGAAAATTCGGGTTCTTTCGTCATCCGGAGACGAGTGAGTCCAGGGAGGTTGTAATGAGGTCGTTCGTTCGGGGATTGGTTCTTCTCGGCGCCGTTCTGGCGCTCCCCGCCATGGCGTTCGCACAGGACGCCGTTCTGACAGGCACCATCACCGATTCAACGGGCGCAGTTTTGCCCGGCGTGACCGTCACCGCGGTCAATGAAGCTACAGGCAACAATTATGAAACCGTCACGGACGCTGCGGGCGTTTACCGTATTCCCGTCCGCGTCGGGATGTACAAGATCAACGCAAACCTCGCCGGCTTCGGCGATGTGATGCGCAACGGCGTACAGCTGCTCGTGGGTCAGACGATCACCCTAAACCTGCAGATGGCGCCTTCTACGCTGCAAGAGACCGTCACGGTGACGGGGGAAGCGCCACTGATCGAAACCCAGTCATCGGAGTTGGGCGGCAACATCGACCCGCGCCAGGTGCAGGACCTTCCGACAGCAGGCCGAAACTGGATGTCGTTGGCGCTGCTCGCGCCCGGCAACCGAACCAATGCGCAGGGCGCGCTCCCCGTGCAGGATCGCGGCGACGTCCGCGAATTTCAGCTGAACGTGGATGGCCTGCAGGTGACGGCGAACCTCGGCACCGGCAACCAGGCGCGCTACAGCCAGGATTCGATCGCCGAGTTCCAGTTCATCTCGAACCGGTTCGATGCGACGCAGGGACGTTCGTCCGGCGTCCAGGTGAACGCGGTGACCAAGTCGGGCTCCAACACCTTGAACGGCACCTTCGTTGGCAATTTCCGCGACAGCCGCTGGAATGCTGACGATCCGGTGCTCGGAACGAAGCTGCCGTACAAGAACCAGCAGTACAGCGGCACCGTCGGCGGACCAATCGTGCTCAACAAGCTGCATTACTTTGGCAACTATGAGTACGAGCACCAGCCGCTGACCTCGATCTGGAGCTTCCCGCAGTTTCCGGCGTTCAACACCACCCTCGAGGGGACGCACCACGTCAACCTCGCCGGTGCCCGCGTCGATGAAGAGCTGAACTCGAAGATGCGGCTGATGGGCAAGGTCAATCACTCGAACCTGCTGGATCCGTTCGGAACGGGCAATGCGAATTACCCGGCGGCGACGGCGAGGAACGAGGAGCATTCAACGGACGTGCTCGGCGAGTTCACGCAGGTGCTGAGCAACAGAGCGGTGAACGCCGTGCGCGTCGGCTATGCGGCCTATGGCATCAATCAGTCGAGCCTCACGTCATGGTCGAACCACTGGCAGGCGGCCAACGGCATCACCAATGGCGGTCCGAACCTGACGTTCCGTGGGTTCCGCAGCAACCGCAACGCGAACATCCCGCGGTATCGCGACCAGAGCACCTACACGCTCCATGACGACTTCACCTTCTCGTACGACGCCGCCGGACATCACGACCTGAAGGCGGGGGGCGAGTTTCTGCACCTTCTCGACAACACGAGAAACTGCAACCAGTGCGGCGGCACGGCCACGGTGAACAACGGAGCCATTCCCGCCAACATTCAGTCGCTGCTGCCGGATCCGTTCAATGCCGACACCTGGCGGCTTGCTGATCCCGCGTTCGGCGCCATCGCCACGCGATATTCGGTCGGCGTTTCCGATTCGTCGAATTTCCTCACGCCCGTGAAGATGTGGAAATACGGCGGCTGGGCGCAGGACGACTGGAAGGTGGGCGAGAAGCTGACGCTCAACCTCGGTCTTCGCTACGACCTGATCTGGAACGCGTTCGCGCAGAACGTGACGTTCCTCCCGTTCGAGCTGGCCGATCGTCCGCAGGATGCGAACAATCTCCAGCCTCGTCTCGGGTTCGCCTACACGCTCACCGATCGCACGGTTCTGCGCGGCGGCGCCGGTCTCTACTACAACGACGAACTGAACACGAACGTGCTGTGGCCGATGAGTCCGCTGACGATCGCCGTGATTGCCGTAGACAACACGCCAGTACGGTCCGACTTCGTCGCCAACCCGTTCAACGGTCCGCTGCCGACCTATCAACAGGCGCTGGCGCGGTTCTGTAACGCCGGCGGTGGCCGACCGGACAACCCGGCCTACACCGCATGGGCGGCATCCAACTTCCAGGGACCGGCTCCGTGTTTGCTGCGCGATCTGCAGGAGCAGGCACCGATTCCTGATTACTCGCACGTGACGCACAGCTGGCAGTCGTCGATCGGCGTCGCCCAGCAGTTGGGCACGACGACGGCGCTGCAGGTCGACTATGTGCAGACCAACAGCCGGGACGAGAAGTCGATCCAGGACAACATCAACCTGACGTTCAATCCTGCGACCGGCGTCCCGTACCCGTACTCGGACGTTGCGCACCGCGCGTATCCGATGTTCGGCGTCGTCGGCGCGATTCCGCACACGGGCGCCTCTGACTACTACGGCGTTCAGAGCAGCCTGACGAAGCGGCTGTCGAACCGGTGGCAGGCGAGCGCCACCTATACGCTCGGCTGGCTGTATGACCGCGACGCGCGGCCCCTTTCGGGATTGCAGCAGTACACCGGCACGGTGCCCGTCGATCTCGGGGGCGAGCGTTCACTCGCCGCAACCGATCAGCGTCACCGCGTCGTGTTGAACGGGATCTACGACGTGGGACACGGCTTCCAGGTGAGCGGCATCTACTTCTACGGTTCCGGGCTCCGCGACCAGATCCTCTGCGGCTGCGACGCCCGCGCGCTGCAGATTACGAGCATCGATCGCCTCCGCGGCGGCAGCGATCCGCAGGGTCCGGCGGGCAGCATCATCCCGCGCAACAGCTTCGTCGGCAACCCAATCCACCGGGTCGAGATGCGCCTCATGCAGCGCATTCCACTGGCAGGCCGTGCGAACCTTGCGGGCAGCCTGGAAGTGTTCAACCTGTTCAACCGGAAGAACTACGGCGCTTACGACCTGGTCGAGACAAGCGCCACGTTCCTCCAGCCGCAGCAGTCGACGAACTTGTCGTACGCGCCGCGGACAGTGCAGCTCGGTTTCCGGCTGACGTTCTAACGCAGCAGGCATCAGGTTTCAGGTATCAGGCATGGTCTAGGTATCAGCCTGATACCTGGACCACCCCTGAAACCTGATACCTGATACCTGTCGTCGTTTGACACACCAGTAACCCCGCCCTAGAATCCCGCCAGCCTGTTTTATCTGCCGGCGTATCTCATTCCGTTCCATAGTCTTTCTCATTTCGTGACCCTCGGCTGCCAGCTACGTGGGGCGGTCTATGTCGATTCCAGGTGCGCAAGGTCCTTCGTGGTCATCCCCCGTTGGGGAGGAGGTCGTATGAGGTCGAGTGTAGTCAGGCGGTTGATCCTTCTCGGCGCCATGTTGGCGCTGCCGGCAATGGCGTTCGCTCAGGATGCGGTCATGACGGGCACCATCACGGATTCCACCGGCGCAGTGCTGCCGGGCGTGACCGTGACAGCCGTCAACGAAGCCACCGGCAACAACTACGAAACCGTCACGGACGCGGCGGGCGTGTACCGCATCCCAGTCCGCGTCGGGGCGTACAAGATCACCGCGGATCTGACCGGGTTCGGCAGCGTCATGCGCGCAGGCGTGCAGCTGCTCGTCGGCCAGACCATTACGCTGAACCTTCAGATGGCGCCCTCAACACTGCAGGAGACGGTGACGGTCACGGGTGAGGCGCCGCTCATCGAGACGCAGTCGTCGGAATTGGGCGGCAACATCGATCCACGGCAGGTACAGGAGCTGCCGACGGCCGGCCGCAACTGGATGTCGCTGGCGTTGCTCGCACCCGGCAACCGAACGAACGCGCAGGGCGCCCTGCCAGTACAGGATCGCGGCGACGTGCGTGAGTTCCAGCTGAATGTCGACGGCTTGCAGGTGACCGCGAACCTCGGTACCGGCAACCAGGCGCGCTACAGCAAGGACGCGATCGCCGAGTTCCAGTTCATCTCCAACCGCTTCGACGCGACGCAGGGTCGCTCCTCGGGCGTGCAGGTGAACGCGGTCACAAAGTCAGGGACCAACACGCTGACCGGAACGTTTGAAGGCAACTTCCACAACAGCGAATGGAACGCGGAGGATCCGGTGCTCAATCGCGTGCTGCCCTACAAGAATCAGCAGTACAGCGGCACGGTTGGCGGCCCGATTGTGCTCAACAAGCTCCATTACTTCGGCAACTACGAGTACGAACATCAGCCGCTGACCTCGATCTGGAATACCGTCTATCCGGCGTTCAACATCACGAGAACCGGCACCCGCAGCGTGAAGCTTGGCGGCATCCGCGGCGACTACGAGCTCACGTCGAGGATGCGCTTGATGGGCAAAGTGAACCACTCGAACCTGGACGAGCCGTTCGGCGCCGGCGGCGGCAATCATCCGTCAGCCACGAACAGGAACCAGGAACATTCGACCGATGTCCTCGGCGAGTTCACGAGCGTGCTGAGCAACCGTGCGGTCAACACGGTGCGTGGTGGCTACGCGGCATATGGCATTAACCAGACGGCACTGACGACCTGGTCGAACCACTGGCAGAAGGGGAACGGCATCACCAATGGCGGTCCCCGCATCACCCTCACGGGATTCTCGTTCAATCTGAACAACAACGTCCCGCGCTATCGCGACCAGAGCAGCTACACGCTGCATGACGACTTCACGTTCTCCTACGACGCGAAGGGGCATCACGATCTCAAGGCGGGCGGTGAGTTCCTCGCGCTGCACGACGACACGCGAAACTGCAACCGCTGCGGCGGCGTGATCACCGCCAACAGCGCTCAGCCCGGGTTCCCCTCGCCTCCCACGAACATCCAGGCGCTGTTCCCGGATCCGTTCAACGCGGACACGTGGGCGCTGTCATCCCCCGAACTCGGAATGATCTCGAGCCGCTATCAGCTGGGCGTGTCCGATTCGAGCGCATTCCTGACGCCGATCCGCATGCGCAAGTACGCGGCGTGGGGGCAGGACGACTGGAAGGTCACCAATCGGCTGACCCTCAATCTCGGCCTTCGCTACGATCTCATTTGGAACGCATTCGCACAGGACGTGACGTTCTTGCCCTTCGAGCTGGCCGATCGGCCTCAGGATGCCAACAACCTCCAGCCTCGTCTCGGGTTTGCGTACACGCTGACCGACCGCACCGTGCTCCGTGGCGGCGCAGGGTTGTATTACAACGATGAGCTGAACACGAACGTGCTGTGGCCGATGAGTCCGTTGACGATTGCGGTGATTGCAGTAGACAACACCACTCCGCGGCGCGCGGACTTCGCCGCGAACCCGTTCAACGGACCGGCACCGACCTTCGATCAGGCGCTTGCTCGCTTCTGCAACGCGGGTGGCGGCCGTCCCGACAACACGGCATACACCGCGTGGGCCGCATCCGGATTTACGGGCGCGGCGCCCTGTCTCCTGCGCGATCTGCAGGAAATGGCACCGATTCCTGACTATTCACACGTCACTCACAGTTTGCAGAGCTCGATCGGTTTCGCTCACCAGATCGGTACAACGATGGCGGTCGAGGCGGATTACGTGCAGACCAACAGCCGCAACGAAAAATCAATCCAGGACAACGTCAACGTGACGTTCAATCCCGCGACTGGCATTCCGTATCCCTACTCGGATGTTGCGCACCGCGCGTATCCGCAGTTCGGCGTCGTTGGCTCAATCCCGCATACCGGAGAGTCCGACTATTACGGCCTGCAAACCAGCTTCATCAAGCGCCTCTCCAACCGGTGGCAGGGGAATGTGACCTACACGTTTGGCAAGCTCTTCGACCGTGATCCCCGTCCGGTGAGTGGGCTGACGGAATACACGGGGACGGTGCCGGAAGATCTCGGCGGACAACGTTCACTCGCCGTCTCGGATCAGCGTCACCGTGCGGTGTTCAACGGCATCTTCGACGTGGGCGGCGGGTTCCAAGTGAGTGGGCTCTACTTCTACGGCTCGGGGCAGCGCGACCAGATCGTCTGCGGCTGTGACGCCCGTGGGCTGCAGATTACGAGCATCGATCGCCTCCGCAATGCACAGGCGCGTGGCGGTCCGGCAGGGACGATCATCCCGCGCGCCAGCTTCGTCGGCGATCCGATTCACCGCGTCGAACTGCGCCTGCGCCAGCGGATTCCTGTTGGTCCGCGATTCCGCGTTGACGGCTACGCGGATGTGTTCAATCTCTTCAACCGGAAGAACTACGGCTCGTACGAGCTGCGCGAGACGAATGGAGCCTTCCTGCAGCCGCAGTCGAGCACCAACCTGTCGTACGCACCGCGCACCGTGCAGCTCGGGTTCCGGTTAGCGTTCTAGCCGGTTCGTGGTTCGTTGTGGTCGAGGCCGGGTCCTTTCGGACCCGGCTTCTTTTTTTGTCCCCGTCTTTCCGCGCTGCGTCCTTCAGTGCGTGAGCGCGTAGAGGACCACATTGATGCCGAGCGCGTAACCGTCCGGCGCGAACTGCTGGAAGAAGCGCGGGTCGTCCCCTTCACGCTCCCACGAGTCCGAGATGTCCGTGTTATGCGTCATCACCGCAACGATGCGGCGATGCTTGTCGCGAACGGCGCGGAAGTGCACGACGGCGGATTCGGCGCCGCGCTCCGAGGTACTCGCACCGCCAGTCGCGCGCCAGAAACGGATATTCGACACCTGCGGCACGTGCGCGACTTCGAACATCGAGTGGAAGATCGGATCGCTCAGCGGCACGTCCTCGATGACGTAGTCGGGCGGCGGCATCACCTTCGCGAACTCGCGTTCCCACTGCTCCCACGCGGCATCGCCCCAGAAATCGTCGACCCACATGAACCCACCCTTCTCGAGATAGAGCCGCAGCCGTGCGGCTTCCATGTCGGTGAGTCCGATCGTGCCGACATCAGACGCCATCAGGTACGGGCAGCCGAACAGCGCATCGTCGGTGAGCCGCACCAGCCATGAGTGCGGAATGTTCGGCGCCGAACGGCTGATGCGCGTCTTCGTCAGCTCGGAAAGGCGCATCAGCAGATGACGCTCTCCCCATGGGTAGTCGGTCCGCCAGCCCGCGCCGCTTGGTTCGCGTCGCGTGCTCGTGTAGAGGATGTGGCACGCGGTGAAGTTGCCATCGGGCCACTGGCCGGGAGGAAGCTCCGCAGGATCTCCCTGCTCGCCGCGCAGGCCGCCGAACGCGCGAAAGAAGCCGCCGTCGTACTGCGCGTAGGCGTAGCCGCTGACCGTGGCAACAATCGCCAGGGCCAGCGGCGCAATCGCGTGGCGCAGCGAGACGCTCATCTCATGCAGTTGCGGTCGTGGTGATCTTGAGCAGCTTCATCAGGTTGCCGCTCAGAATCTGGACCTTCTGATCGTTGGTCAGCGTGGAGTGGTTGACGATCATTTCGACCGGCACAGGCCAGTTGAGCGGGTTGTCAGTCCCGTAGACGACCTGACTGATCCCCATCTCGGCGACTAGATGCCGCAGCCCCTCGTCGGTGAGCACCATCGTGTCGGCCATGATGTTGGTCCTGAGGTACTCGCGCGGATACTTCTTGTTCGCGCACATCGCGTTCCCGCGCACATCGCACGCGACTTCGGTCCGCTGGAAGTACGACGGCAGGTAGCCGCCGCCGTGCGCGCCGCACACCTTCAGGTTCGGGAACTTGTCGAAGGTGCCATCGAAGATCAGGCGCGTGAGGAAATACGTGGTCTCGAGCGGGTTGCCGATGATGTTGCCGATATCGCCGCGCGCCTTCCACGCGTCTTCCTTGATGATGTTGTCGGCGCCGCCCGGATGCATGAAGACGATCACGCCGAGCTCGTTCGCCTTCGCCCAGAACGGATCGAACTTCGGGTCAGAGAGCGACTGGCCGTTCACGTGGCCGCCGATCGTCGCGCCGCGCAATCCGAGCTGCTTGACGCCGTAATCGAGCTGCTCGGCAGCCAGATCGGGGAACTGCAGCGACACTGACGTCAGCGCCACGAACCGGTCCTTGTGATCGGACACCCACCGCGCGAGCCCCTCGTTCTGGGCGCGGACGATGCGGTTGGCGAGGTCGCGGTCCTGGACCTCCCACCACCAGTAGCCGTTGATCGTCAGGACCTGGATGTCGATGCCTTCGCTGTCGATGAGCGCAATGCGATCCGCACCGAGCGCGCGTCCGCCTGCCTGCCGTTCGAACGGCGTCCCTTTCACGACCTCCGCGACGCCGTCGACGGTGCAGTGCGAGTGGACGTCGATGACGGTGACGCGTTTGCCGCCGATCGAGATCTGCTTGCGCGGACCTGCCGGAACAGCCGCGCCGCCACCGCCGCGTCCACCACCGCCGCCGCGCTGCGCGAGCGCGGGGAGCTGGCGTCCGGCCACGTACGCGCCGGCGGCCGCGCCGGCGATGGTCTTGAAAAAGTCTCTTCTGTTCTGCATCTTCGTGACCTTCGTTTCCTTCGTGCCCTTCGTGGTTTACGCCGTCGCCGCCGGCGAGAGTTTCAGCAGCTTCACCAGGTTGCCGCCGAGGATCGCTTCCTTCTCCGCGTTGTTCAGCAGCCGGTTGTTCAGAATCGTATCCGGATTGATCGGCCAGGGGAACGGCATGTCCGTCCCGTACACGATCTGTCCGATACCCATCTCCGCAATCATGTGGCGGAGCCCATCGTCTCTGAAGATCATTGAGTCGGCCATGATCTGCGTCTTGAAGTATTCGTCCACCGAACGCTTCTTCGAGCTGCAGGCATCGGGCTGGCGCACACACGCGCCGTCGGTGCGCCCCATGTACGACGGCAGATACCCGCCTGCGTGCGCGCAGCAGATCTTCACGCCCGGGAACTTGTCGAGCGTTCCTTCATAAATCAGATGCGACAGGAAGATCGTCGTCTCGAGAGGGTTGCCGATGGTGTTGCCAAGGCTGCCCTTCCCGCGCAGGTGCGCTTCGGCTCCGGTGTCGCCGCCCGGATGCATGAAGAGCAGCACGCAGAGCTCCTGGGCTTTCGCCCAGAAGACGTCGTACTCGGGCGCTGAGAACTCCTTGTCGGCGATGAAGCCGGCGGAGATGCCGCCGCCCT
>DASTZI010000363.1:0-2606 GCA_035764385.1 Vicinamibacterales bacterium | reverse complement strand
ACAGAAGAACGACGCCGTCGCGAGGCTGACGGAATCCGACGCGCTTCATACAACCCTCCCGGCCGACCTCGTCGGAACCTGGAATGGATGGTTCCGGCCGACCAGCGGCGCCGACGGTGGCGGCGGCAATGGCATGGCGGGCGACATGATGCTCGAGATCAAGGATGACGCGACGTACAGGCTGATCTGGACACGGCGGGGAAGAGGAGATGCCGCGGGGAGGGAGAGCAACGATTCGGGGGTCGTCGTTGCAAACGGGCGCGGAATCACCTTGAAGAGCAGCTCATCGGGTCAGTCGATCTCACTCATGCGCAAGGGCAATGCGCTCTACGGCGTGATCCAACACGCCGGCAGTGGGTCCACTCTCCAGATCGGTGTGGAGAAGGATTCTGGGGCTTCCGCAAGCCCAAGGCATTGAGGCGGACCAACCATGACAGCCGCGTCCAGCTCAAGGATTGATCAGAGCGACGAGGCCGTTCAGGTCATCATCGCGAACCTCATAGTCCCGCGCCACCGCTAAGGAGAAGAGCCATGGGGAAGCTTGAGGGAAAGATCGCGCTCATTACTGGTGGCAATAGCGGCATTGGCCTTGCGACGGCGAAGGAGTTCGTGAACGAAGGCGCGTACGTTTTCATCACAGGGCGCCGTGATCCCGAGCTGACGACCGCGGTCAAGGAGATCGGCAGAAACGTTAACGGCATACGCGGAGACGTGTCGAAGCTCGGCGATCTGGATCGCCTCTTCGCCCAGATCCATCGGGAGAAGGGACAGCTCGATGTCCTGTTCGCGAATGCCGGGGTTGCGAAGTATGCCCCCCTCGGCAAAATCACCGAGGAGTTGTATGACTCGATCTTCGACATCAACGTGAAGGGCCTCCTGTTCACCGTCCAGAAGGCGCTTCCGCTGATGCCGGATGGCGGCTCGATCATCCTCAACGCATCGATCGTTGGCATCAAGGGATTCTCGGCGAACAGCGTGTATAGCGCCACCAAGGCCGCCGTGCGCTCGTTTGCGCGGACGTGGACAACGGATTTGAAGGATCGCCGCATCCGGGTGAACGCGGTAAGCCCGGGCTCAATCAATACGCCCGGACTGAGTGATCTGCTCGCCTCTTCAGAAACGGGCCAGCAACGCGCGAAGATGATTGCCGATACCGTTCCGCTCGGCAGGTTCGGTCGACCCGATGAGATCGCGAAGGCCGTGGTGTTTCTCGCGTCCGAGGACAGCAGCTACGTCGGAGGAATCGAATTGTTCGTCGATGGCGGGATCGCACAAGTGTAGGGAGACCACCTATGACGACGACCACCAATGCCGCCGACCGCACCGCCCTGCTGATCGTCGACCCTTACAACGATTTCATGAGCGAGGGCGGCAAGTTCTACGAGGCGATCAGAAAGACGGCCGAGGCGGTCGGCGACGGACGAACGTGGCTCCGCCAGCTCCACCATTTCGTCACTCGAGCGGCATTGACGCTGTGGCGGCCTGCATGCCGTGGTGCGGGTCGAGGCGGCCAATGGACCGCGCTCGCGGTCGGAATGGCTGTCGCGCTGGCCGCGAGTCCGGGGCAGGCCGTGCCCGCGATGCCGGCTGGCGGCTTCGGTATGCCGACGCCAGTGTCGCCCGTGAATGAGGTGATCGTCGCAGGCGACCTCGACGCGGCCGAGCGCCTGAGTGACCTCGGCGACCGCTACGTCGGCCAGCACGCGCTCGCCGACGCAGAGGCCGCGTTTCGGGGCGCGCTGGCGATTTTCGAGGCCGCGCTCGGCCCCGCGGATCCCCGGGTTGCCGACAGCATGACCGCGCTCGCCGACGTCCGCGCCGAACGGCGCGACTTCACGGGAGCTGAGAGCCTCTATCAGCGTGCGCTCGCCGTCAACGAGATGGCGTATGGGCCGGACGATGCCCGACTCACCAATCCGCTCGCGAACCTGGCGGGGCTGTATCTGACGTGGGAACGCTGGGATCAGGCCATCCCTCTGTATCTGCGCCTCGCGAATCTGTTCGAGCGATTGCTCGGCGCCGACGACTTTCACGTGGCGATGACCCTCGATCACGTCGCCGAAGCCTATGCCGGCCAGGCACACTACGCCGAGGCCGAGGAGTTCTACGGAAGAGTCCTGGCCATCCTGACGCCGCGGCTTGGATCGGATAACCCGGTCGTCCAACGGGTGCTGACGGAACACGCCCGTGTCCGACGCCAGCTCGAGCTGAGCGGTGCGAAGAAGAGTTGAATGCGGGGGATCGGCGACGGTGACCAAGCGTGAACGTGTGATCTTCGACGCTGCGAACGATGTCGTTGAGCAGGCTCTCAGCAAAACGAGTCTCGCGGAGCTGGTACGCGACGTCGGCTGAATTTGCCCGAAACCGTAGCCGACACGGACATGTAAGGAGTGACGAAAATGGGTAGGCTAGCGGACAAGAATATCCTTATCACCGGCGGCAACAGCGGGATCGGGCTGGCCGCGGCGCAGGAATTCGACCGAGAGGGCGCGCGCGTCGCCATCTGCGGCTTGAATGAGGGGTCGCTGCAGGCGGCTAAGGAGACGCTTGGAGCCGGAAGTCTCGCCGTTCGCGCGGACGTCAGCAATCTCACCGACCTCGACACG
>DASTZI010000362.1:0-29431 GCA_035764385.1 Vicinamibacterales bacterium | reverse complement strand
ACTTCAATCCCCATCAAATCGAGCGCGCGGGCGAGCTGCGCGCGGAAGTAGATGACCCCCGCCGCGCGCCACCGCTGAGTGCTTTCGCGGCTCTCATTGAGAATCGACGAGCGGCTCGGCGGAAGATTGTAAAACGCGCTGAATGACTGCGCGAGCGAGAACGTGTACTTCGCCAATACCGAAAACTCCAGCGTCCGAACCACCTGATCGACGACTTCATCGAGGCGCGACGCCTCCAGAACAAGCGACCAGAGCTCATGACCGTTGGCGCCGTCGAGCTCGTCGGGTGGCGTGTCGCACAATGCCGTGATAATCGCCGACTCGTCGATACCGTCACGCTGATGGAGGTTGTTAAAGATCTTGTTCGCGCGCACGACGGCGTACTGAATGTACGGACCGCTCTCGCCTTCGAAGCTGAGCGCCTCCTCGAGATCGAACGCGATCACCTTGCCTCGCGAGAACTTGATCATGAAATACCGAACCGCGGCAATCGCGATCATCCGCGCGATGCGCTCGCGTTCGTGCTCGTCGAGTTCGGGATTGCGCGTGCCGACCTCGCGGCCCGCGGACGTGATCAGCGTGTCGAGCAGGTCGTCGGCCTTCACGCCGAGCCCTTTTCGTCCTGATACCTCCACGAACGGACGTTTCGCATCTTCCGAATCGATCGGCGGTGCATAGCCGAGCTCACGCGCGGTCGCATGCGACAGCGCCACCATTTCGTACGAGAAATGATGCGAACGTTCGGCGCCCTCGGAATGGCCGACGGCAATCAGCGCCTGCTTCAGCAGCTTCTGAAGGTACGACTGCCTGACGTCAATGACGTTGTACACGTATGCGGCGCCGCCAAATAGCGGATGGCCGCTCTGCCCGCCGCTGGTACACGTTGCCCACAGCGGCCGCTGCGGCCGATTCTCGAAGATGCGGTATTGGAAATCCTTACCAAGGAGCCCGAGCTTCCAGAACTGATAGGCGATGTCTTTGCCGACGTAGGTCACCACGCCGTTCGAGCGGACGATCACTTTCTCGCGTTCTTCATCGTCTTCGGTGGACTCAGACCGATTAGCGTCCAAATCTTCTTGGATCGGCATGACCCAGCAGCCCTTCAAGCGTCCTTCGGTCTGCAGGTAGACGGCGCCCTTCGCCTTCAGCACGTCGAAGGCGTGCGCCCAGAACTTCAGGCGCAGGATGTCGCCTTCCCAGGTTAGCAAGTCGTAATCGACATTCATTCGCCCCATCGTCTTGAGATGGCAGCGGACGATGCGATCGGCGATGAAGGCGGCAATGTCGGCATTTTCATTGCCCCCGTGCTCGATGTCGTGGAGGGTCTCCGCTCGGATTGCCAGGCGTTGCTGATCCTCTTCGTACCATTCAGTTACGCGCGCGTACAGATCCCAACAGTAGTAGTCGAACCGCGTCGCGTCCGCCGTCTCCCGAATCTGATCCAGGCTCTTGCCTTCGAGCGCGCGGAAACCGACCACGACGTCGGCGACCTGAACGCCGGTGTCGTCGATGTAGTTCTGCACTTCGACAGGAACGCCGCGAAACCGCAATACGCGTACGAGCGTGTCGCCAAGCGCCGCGTTACGAAGATGGCCGATGTGCGCGGCCTTATTGGGATTGATGGCTGTGTGCTCGACGATCGCCTTTGCCGCAGTCCCGCGCGGCCGGGCGAGCCGCCCCGGCATGAGGCGATCGATCAGGAAATCAGCCCGTTCCAGAAAAAAGTTGAGGTAGCCATTTGGCGCCGCCGCCACACGCCGAACGCCGCCGAGCGAACCGAATGCCTCCGCGATTTCCTGCGCGATGGCCCGTGGCGCCTTCCGAAGCCGGCGGGCCAGCTCGAACGCCACAGGGGTGCCCAGATCGCCGAGCTCCCGATTCGGTGGGTACTCGAGCACGATGGTCGGCCGCGACGACTCGTCGAGCGAATAGAGCGCCGTCAGCAGACGTGCGAGATGCGCGCGCAGTTCCTCTTGGACGGGCAGAATCATTCGCGGTTCGTGATGGCTGATTGGTGATGGTCGATTTGCGATTGGAGTTGCGCTGCGGTACGCTTCAAAGGCCCAGCTGGTAGGAGTACGTTATCAGAATTCCGCCGCATGATTGAAGCCGGCATCGGACGCCTGCTCGTCGCGAGCCTTCACCAGGGCATCGCGGATCTGCTCCCCACCCGTCTTGAATTTTACGAAGCGTGGCTGAACCCGTCGGGACTCCGCGACGGCCGGATCGGCTTGGCACCGCTTGCGGCCGTTCTGAGTTTCTTACGTCAGGAAGGGGAGCCCTACAGACTGATTGCGGGCCGGGCGGGCGAGTACACGGCCGAGTGGACCGTCGCCGAACTTTCCGGCTTCAAGCGGGCGATCATCCGGGCGGCGCCGGCATGGCTGCGTGTCCATCTGGTGATGAGGGTCGCCCGCCAGATGATTCGGACCACCTACCGCGGTAGCCGCGCAATCGTGAAATGGCGCAAGGGCAGAGGCGCCGTGGATATCCGCGGATCCATCTTCTGTGAAGTTCGCGACCGCAGCGAGCAGCCGCTGTGCGAGTTCTACGCCTCGGCAATACGGCGGCTCATGTATCTGTTCAATCTCGATGTCGAGGTCGGCACCGAGCAGTGCCGGGCGACGGGAGCGGGACAGTGCCTGATGTCGGTGCTTGTCAGGCCAGCGCGCGCGGCGGGATGATGTGAAGTCAGCAATTCAAAATGCAAGATTCAAACTGCAAACGCGGAGTACTTCGGCTATGCGCCGTGTGTGCTGTTTGCATTTTGTATTTTGAATTTTGCATCACGACGAGCGCCTCTGCCCAATCGCTCGTCTCCATCGGCGCGCATCAGCTGGTCATGCCGTTCGAGAACGAGACGCACGAGCTGCGCTACGACTGGCTTGCCGAAGGCGCCGCGTCTCTCCTGACTGAGGATCTCACCGCACTCGGGGCGAAGGCGCTGTCGCGAGAGGATCGGCTGCGGGCGTTTGAGCATCTTCGCGTGCCGGCGACGAACAAACTCAGTGAGGCGACGATCATTCGCGTGGCCCAGATCGTCGGCGCCGAGCAGGTCATCACGGGGTCGTTTGCGGTCAACGGCACCTCGGTGACGATCCACGCGCGCCCGATACGCCTCGATACAGGACGCCGCTTTCCAGAGATCACCGAAACAGGTGCGCTGACGGAGCTGTTTGAGACGTTCGCGCGCGCCGCGCGGCGGCTGCTGCCGGCTTCCGTGGTCCTGACAAGCGAGATGGAACGTGCGCATCCACCGTTGGCCGCCTTCGAGGAGTACATCAAAGGCGCTGTCGCGGAAAACCCTTCCACACAGATCGTGTTTTTCAAGGAAGCGCTGCGCTACGCGCCCGATTTTCACCAGGCACGTCTCGCGCTCTGGAGCGTGTACACCGAGCAGGGCGAGCATCGGCAGGCGCTGGGCATCGTTCAGCAGGTTCCATCCACCCACCCGCTCTCGCGTCAGGCTCGGTTTCGCGCGGCCCTGTCGACGATGAGCCTCGGCAGGCACGCGGAAGCCATCGATCTCTTCACCGCGCTCAATCGGGAACAGCGCGATCCAGCGCTGCTGAACGACGCCGGCGTTGCGGAGCTGCGCCGTACAGCACGATCGCCAGACGGATCGGCAGCCGACCTCTTCGGTCAGGCTCTGATGATTAGTCCCGATGACGCCGACCTGACGTTCAATCTGGGCTACGCAGCGTGGCTGGCGCACGACACGTTGACCGCGGTTCGCTGGCTGCGCGAGGCCGTCAGGCGCAACCCCGCCGACGATGCCGCGCACTGGGTGCTCGGGGTCGCACTTCAGGCATCGGCAAACACGGCGGAGGGGCAGCGGGAGCGCGATCTCGCCAAGCGTCTGGCGTCGAAGTACGTGGAATGGGAGAAGCAGCGGGGCGTGAATGCGCTTCCGCCCAACCTGGAACGTGTCAAATCAGAGCTCGATGCGGCAAGCGCACCGCGAATCGACGCGGCGATCGCCGCCGCCGAGCAGCGAGACCAGCGCGACGTCGCGGCCTTTCATCTCGAAAATGGGCGACGCCTGTATCAAGGCGAGCGCGATGCGGAAGCGATCGCGGAGCTGCGGCGCGCGATCTACCTGTCGCCGTATGAACGCGAGGCACATCTGCTGCTTGGACGTCTGTATCTGCGCGCCGGCCAGATCGCGGACGCAATCGACGAATTGAAGATCTCGATCTGGAGCGACGACCAGACCGACGCACGAGTGACACTCGCCCGAGCGTACCTTCAGGCGAAGAACGTCGACGGTGCCCGCAGCGAGCTGCAGACGGTCCTGACCCGCGAGCCCTCGAATAGCGATGCGCGACGCCTGCTCTCCACGCTGCCAACGCAGTAAATTTTCTTGTCGCCGGGCCCCGAAAACCGAAAAAACACAATCCGTAGCGTGCTAAAATCTCCCCACCTCAACTAATGGCAGCGGACGAAGGCCTGCACGAAATCCAGTTGAACGGCAAACAGCTCGTCTTCCTGTTCATGGCCTCGACGGTCGTCGCGGTCGTCATTTTCCTGTGTGGCGTCATGGTTGGCCGTGGAGTCCGCGCGCAGCGCCCGGCGCTCGAGGCCGCGGTCGAAGCGGCGACAGACCCGACGTCCGGCGTGACGGCCGCAGTGCCGCTGGCGCCCGCCGCGGCGGTCACAAGCAATGCGCCGGTCGCCGCCCAGGAGACGCTCACGTACCCAAGCCGCCTCGAGGGGCAGGAGCCTGTTGAAGAGAAATTGAAACCGGGATTCGCGAAGAGTGCGCCGGTGGTTGTTGGGAAACCGGTGGTCACGAAAAAGGAACCGGCGAAACGGATCACGCCAGCGGCTGATGCGAATGCCGCACCGTCGTCCGCAACCGGCTCGGGCGAACCAGCGGGCAATGGATTCGTTGTTCAGGTGGCGGCAGTCAACGATCGGCGTGAAGCCGAAACGATTGCCACCCGGCTGGCCGGCAAAGGTTATCCCTCGTTCGTCACGACGCCACCAAGGGGTGCCGCGCGCATGTTCCGCGTGCGGATCGGCAAATACTCCAGTC
This sequence comes from Vicinamibacterales bacterium, assembly GCA_035764385.1. Classification (GTDB taxonomy): domain Bacteria; phylum Acidobacteriota; class Vicinamibacteria; order Vicinamibacterales; family UBA2999; genus Gp6-AA40. Next base: position 24,393 of record DASTZI010000362.1, on the reverse strand, counting down.
GTCGCGAGGCTGAAGCGATCGCGGCGCGCCTGCAGAAAGAAGATCAGTTCAAGCCCTGGATAACGCGGTAGCTTCGCTACCGCGCCGCTGTTCACCCTTCCAAATTCTCGGTTCTTGGGTTTGTGTTCAGGTTCGCGCGGCGGTGCGGCGGCGCGCAAACCATCTGCGGACCAGCCGGACGATGACGACCGCGAACACGGCGATAAGTGCGAGCACAACGAACGCGACGACCAGCGCGACAATGGGATGCGCGAGGGCGAGGTAACCGAGGCCCACCGCGAAGACGTCTTCCCCCAGGCTGAGAATCCAGTTGGAAAACGGCTCGGGACTCGTGTTGGCTGCCGCCCGGGTGCTCGTCTTCGTCAGATGACTGCTGGCCGCAACCGTTCCGCCGAGGAGCGCGGCCATCGCTTTCATGCCTGGCGATGCCTCCCCGAGCGTCGTGACCGCGATGACCGCGCCGCCGACCGGACGGATCGCTGTATGGATGGCATCCCACAGCGAATCGAAATAGGGGATTTTGTCCGCGAAGAACTCGATCGCGTACATGACGACGGCGGCGATGATGATGTAGTCGTTGTTGAACGCCTGGAATTGGCCAGGCAATGCCACCCACCCGTACTTTGCGGCCAGGCCGAGAATCGCCACCGTGGCGTAGAGGTTGACGCCCGCCGCCAGCGAAAAGCCCAGGGTCCTCCCCAGCGTTGCCAGCAGATCCATGCTCGTGACGAACTGCAATCTTCCTTCTCACTATCACATGGAACGTTCAAGGCGGCCGTCTTACTCGACGTTCAGTCGTCGGATGCCAAGCTCTCGTTGACACTGGATGGGGGTAGGAGTAGAGTCGCCGCGCTTCGTGCCAGCACTCTCTTTTCGATCGGCGGTGAATATGTCCTAGCGGAAACCCAAAGCAGGAGGAGCTATCACCATGAGAACGTGGAGTGTCCTCGGATCGCTGCTAATGTTGGGGATGTTCGTCGCGCTGCCCACCGTGGGGTACGCGCAGGATTCCGTCATGACCGGCACCGTGACCGATTCCACCGGCGCTGTTCTGCCGGGTGTCACCGTGACCGCGACCAACGTCGATTCCGGCAACACCTTCGTTGCCGTCTCCGATGAGCGTGGCAATTTCCGGATTCCAGTGCGCATCGGAAACTACCGCATCGCTGCGGAACTGACCGGTTTCGCGACCGTCAATCGGACCACCCAAATGCTGGTCGGCCAGACGGGCGTCGTCAACTTTCAGCTGGCGCCATCCACACTGCAGGAAACGGTGACCGTTACCGGCGAAACACCGCTCGTCAACACGGCGACGTCGAGCGTTGGCGCCAATATCGACCCGCGGCAGATGTCCGAACTGCCGCTCAACGGCCGCAACTGGATGGACCTGAGCCTGCTGGCGCCAGGCGCTCGACGTAACGAGGCGAATGGCCTTGTGGAGAACCGCCAAGGATACGCGTCGACGAAGGTCGATGGTCAGGAAGTGACGACCATTTACCATTCCGCGCCCGATGCGGAGCAGCCGGGATTCAATCGCGACGCGATCGCGGAATTCGAGGTGCTTGCCAACCGGTTCGATGCGACGCAGGGGCATTCGGCCGGCATGATCGTGAACGCCGTCACCAAGTCGGGCACCAATCTATTCGCCGGCACGTTCGGCGGCTACTTCCGCAACGACGAGTTCAACGCCCCCGATTTGATCGCCCATCGTGTGTTGCCGTATTCGAATCAGCAGCTGAGCGGCACCGTGGGCGGCCCGATCGTCAGGGATCGGATCCACTTCTTCGCCAGTTACGGCTACGCACGCGAGCCTCAGACCTTCGTCTACACCAGCCCATATCCGGCGTTCAACATCGACCAGCATTTCACGAGCCAGTCGCATACGTTGCTCGGACGTTTGGACTACCAGTTCACGCCGGCGACGCGGCTGAGTGTACGTGGCTCCGGCTATCACACGCTCTTTTACAACGGCGGCGCCAACAGCGCGACCGTCCATCCGTCGGCGGGTGGCACCAGAGGACGGACGGCCCCGCAGTATTTCGCGACGCTCACGCATGTGATCAGCTCGAACACGATCAATGAAATTCGCGGAGGGTTCACCGACTACGAAAGGCAGGATCAGCCCGCGGTGCGTTGGAAGGGCGGCGACTTCCCGTATCACCCGACGCTACACGGAACGTCGATGATCATCATGCTGCGCGGCTACACAATCGGCGCCGACAACCAGAATATTTTTCAGGACACGCAGACAATTCGCGACGACCTTTCAACCTCCTACAACTGGGCTGGCCGTCACGACGTAAAGGTCGGTGGCGAGTACATGCGGTTCCACAACCGCTTTATCTGGTGTCTCCGTTGCAACGGCGTGATTGACGCGACCACCGCCGCCCCGCCTTCAGCCGCTGAGCTCCAGCAGATGTTCCCGGTATGGAACGATGCGTCGACGTGGAACGTGGCCCCGCTGGCGCCGATCACACGATGGGTGTTCCATTCGTTGTCTGACACCGAGCACAAATACGCCATCACCCGCCATTTGTTCGCCGGCTGGGTACAGGACGATTGGAAAGCTTCCGCGCCGCTGACGCTGAATCTCGGTGTCCGCTACGACTTCGACACGAATTCGTACGCGGAGCGTACGAAGTTCCTGCCGTGGCTGCCCGGCAATCTGCCGCACGATAGCAACAACGTCGCCCCGCGGCTCGGTGCCAGCTACAAGATCAACGACCGCACTGCGTTGCGCGGCGGCTATGGCCTGTTCTTCGCCTTTGCGCCGAATGACGGGATTCAGCAGACCGAAGGCTATCTCCACCGCTTCGAGAATCAGATCATCAATGACGGCACTGCTGACTTCACGACCGTGCGGGACAACTTCTATGGCTGGTTCCACGGCCCGAAGCCAAGCTTCGATGATGCGCTCAAGCGCGCATGCGACGTGAACTTTGTGCAAGGGTGCGTCTATCGATCGCTGGTGCAGGAAATCAGTTATCCCGGCCGCCAGACGTCCTACAGTCATCAGGCATCTGCCGGCATTCAGCGGCAGTTCGGAACCGACATGTCGCTGGAAGTGAATTACGTGTTCACCGGCGGGCGAAATGAGGAAACCGCGCAGCAGGTGAACCTGACCTACAACCCCGCGACGGGAGGCAACTATCCCTTCACCAACATCAATACGCGCGCGTTTCCGCAGTGGGGCGCCGTCGACTTCGAGTTGCTCGAGGGGTGGTCGAACTACAACGCTGCTGACTTCACGTTCACCAAGCGCTTCAGTCACCGGTGGCAGGGAAGTGCGACCTACACGCTCGCGCAGTTCAAGGATGCCGATCCGCGGCGCGATCAGTGGTACATCGCCAGCGATGGCCTCGTCGCACGGCGGCCAATAGGATTCCCGCTCGCGCCGGACATGGGCGGCGAATACACCGCCGCGGGCGCGTATTCCGGTGGAGGCGTCGGCGCGGCAGGCGACCAGCGTCACCGTGCTGTCGTCAACGGCGTCTGGGACGCTGGGTATGGCTTCCAATTGAGCGGCATCTACTTCTTCGGTTCAGGTGAACGCCGCCGGACGAACTTCGGTTCCGATCTTCGCGATGAAGGCGGCACAGTCGGCATCATCGGTGCGGCGCGGCTTCGCCGCGACGGTTCGATCATCCCCCGCACAGGCATCGTCGGTGACCCCATTCACCGTGTCGACGTGCGGCTGCTGAAGAAGTTCCCGCTCGGTGGGCGCCGCTCGTTCGAGGGAATGATCGAAGCGTTCAACCTCTTCAATCACGCGAACTATGGCTCGTACGTGATCAACGAGAGCAACGCGAACTATGGCAAGCCTGCAGCGAACGAAAATCTTGCGTATCAGCCCCGGATGCTGCAGCTCGGATTCCGCACGACGTTCTGATGCGCAAGCAGTGGGGGCGCTCCCGTCATGGGGAGCACCTCCGCAGCGTCCGCGACCAAGAAACTCCCCAATTACGCGCTAAGTAACGGCATCAACGCACTTAACACCTCCAAGACGGTCTTTGCCCATCAGCCCTCAAGCTCGTTGACACTGCTCAGGTGTAGGAGTAGAGTCCGCCCACTTCGTGTAGTTAATCCTTTTCGATCGACGGTGAAGATGTCGTAGCGGGCAACCTTTCGGCGGGAACCACGGGCAAGTAGGCGCGCTCCATTACGGCAGCGCGCTTTTCGGCGATCCGCAACCTCTGGGTGCGTTGAGACAAGGAGGACATGCGATGAGCGGCCGGCAGATCCCAGGTTTCGTCACCATTTTTGTCACTCTCTTCCTCACGTGCGCGCCTGCGAGCGCACAAATCAACGGCAGCATTACGGGTGTCGTGAAAGATGCATCAGGCGCGGTTCTGCCTGGCGTCACCATCGAAGTCGCCAGCCCCGCGTTGATCGAGAAAATCCGTACTGCGGTCAGCGACGGCCAGGGACTGTACCGGATCGTCGACCTCCGTCCGGGCACCTATACCGTGACCTTCACCTTGCCGGGTTTCAGCACGCTGAAACGCGAAGGTCTCGAGCTAACCGCCGGCTTTACGGCAACGGTCAACGCCGACATGAAAGTCGGCGAGCTTGCCGAAACAATTACTGTCTCTGGCGAAACTCCCGTCGTCGACCTGCAGAATGTGCGCCAGCAGACCACGCTTTCGCGGACGACGCTGGAGGCCCTTCCGACTTCAGGACGGATCAGCCAGCTCGTGAACTTCATTCCAGGCGCCGTCGTTGGGAACGCTGTCTGGCAGAGTGTCGGCGGTCTCGATGAGCGTGCGAATGCATTTTCCGCGCATGGCGGGCGTTTTGACGACAACGCGCCGATCATCGACGGGATGGTGCAACGCCTTCAGGGCGGTGCCGTATTCGTCTTCAATCAACTCACGTTTCAGGAAGTCACCGTCGAAACCGGCGGAATCTCCGCCGAGCGCAACACCGGCGGCGTGCAGATGAATATCGTCCCGAGAGACGGCGGGAACACCTTCTCCGGCAGCTTCAACACCTCACACACCGCGCCGTCGCTCCAAGCCGACAATCTCAACTCCAAATTGGAGGCGCGCGGCTTGAGTTTTTCGCCCTCGCTCAAGAAGCACTTCGACACCGGTGGCGCGCTGGGCGGACCGATCATGCGCGACAAACTGTGGTTCTTCGCCGGCACCCGATTTGGCGCGAACCAGCAGTATCAGCAGGGAAATTACTTCAACAAGCTGCAGAACCAGCGTGTCGGCACCGACCCGGTGTATCGCGTGACGTTCTACGAGCCTGACCTGAGTAAGCCTGCCTTCACAGACGACTACTACCACGACATCAGCCTGCGCCTGACATGGCAGGCGGCCAAGCAACACAAGATCGTCGCCTCGTACGAAGTGCAGCCGAACTGCAGTTGCTTCTGGCCAATTCTGGAGCTCGGTCCGCAGAACAACGTACAGGGGACGCCGGAAGCGGTCGGGGCGCACAACTACAAGGTGAACTACCTGCCGCTCGTAAGCTGGACGTGGACCGTCAGCCCGAAGCTTCTCGTGGAGGCCGGCGGATCGGCGAACGTGTTCGACAACAACACGCAGCGCACCGATCCCGGCGTCGGCCTGGATACGATTGCGATCACCGAGCTGTCGACGAACTTCCGCTACGGGTCGCGGGCGCTGAGCCTGACACACGCGGGCGGGTACAGGATTCAGCACAACCGGCAGTATCGCCAGCGCGCGTCGGTGTCCTACGTCACCGGATCTCATTCCCTGAAGACCGGCGTCGACCTCAGTGAATATTCCGAGGGCGCACCCGGCCTGGCCAATGACTGGAACCAGATCAATGGTGCCCGGTCGTACACGTTCAGGAATCGCATCCCAGAGCAGGTCACCATTTGGGCAGTACCGTTCGAAGCGCTCTGGCGCTCGCGCGATATCGGCGCCTACGCTCAGGATCAGTGGACAATCCGGCAGCTGACGCTCAACCTCGGCGTCCGCTTCAACAACTTCAACGGGCACGCGCCCGAAACGACCATGCCCGCTGGGCCGTGGGTGCCCCAGCGCGTGTTCCCCGCGACGAAGAATGCACCGAACTGGACAAACGTGAGTCCGAGAGTCGGCGCAGCCTACGACCTGTTCGGCAACGGCAAAACGGCGCTCAAGGCATCGCTCGGGCGGTACACGCCGTACTCGATTGCCGCCGTTGATATTCCCGCAAACAACCAAGCAAACAGCACGGCGCGCACTTGGAGCGATGCCAATGGCAACTACGTTCCCGACTGCGACCTGCGGAATTCGTTGCCGAACGGCGAGTGCGGTGGGTGGTCGGATCTGTCATTCGGGCAAATCCGGGCGGGCAGCACGCGCCGGGTTGCGGATGCGTTAGGCGGCTACAACCTCCAGGATTACAACTGGCAGGCTGCGGTGCAGGTGCAGCACGAGCTTCGACGGAACGTCGCGCTCAACGCGGGCTACTTCCGCACGTGGTACGGCAACTTCCTCGTCACCGATAATCAGGCGGTGACAGCGGCAGACTACGACCCGTACTGCATCACCGTTCCAAGTGACCAACGGCTGCCAGGTGGCGGCGGGAATCAGATCTGTGGGCTCTACGACATCAAACCGGCCGCATTCGGTCGGGTCGACAACGTCGTGACTCAACATACGCACTACGGCAAGGAGCGTGAGGTCTACAACGGAGTCGACGTCGGACTCGAGGCACGGTTGGACCGCGGCGCGCGGTTCGAAGCCGGCGTGAGCTTCGGACGCACGGTGACCGACACGTGCGACTTCAACAACCTGCCCCAGGTGCTGCCGAACTTCATCGCAGGGACGGCTGTATCGACGACGGTGGTGACGCCGCGCACATCCGACTTCTGTCACATCGACCGCCCCTGGACCTCAGCAACGGGTTTGAAGCTGGTTGCGATTTACCCGTTGCCGTGGGACTTCCAGTTCAGCGCGCTGTATTTCGACAAACCCGGAATTCCAATCGTCGCCAGCCGCGCATATACGAACGCGGAGATTCGGCCGTCCCTTGGCCGCGATCTCGGCCAGTGCCGTGGCGCCGCAACCTGCACCGCGAGCGTCGTGATCAACATGACTCCCGACACCTCGGTATTTGAAGACCGGATCCACCAGATGGACATCCGTTTTTCACGGAGCTTCCGCGTATCGAAGCTGCGGGTGCGAGGAAACGGAGACCTCTACAACCTGTTCAACGCGAGCGACGTTCTCAATATGACGACGCGGTACGCAGGGGCAACAGGAGGGCAGTGGTTGCGGCCGCTGCAGATCCTCGGCGGCCGGATGTTCAAAATCAGCGCGCAAGTCGATTTCTGATGCGCGTTTGACGATCAAGCGCCACGGAGGCACGGAGAAAAGTTTTTGAAACTCCGTGTTCTCCGTGACTCCGTGGTTCGTGAAACCGAAGAAACGTTTATTGAAAATACCGGGGGAGAGCGGTGTCGAAGAACCTTCTCGTCGTCTCGACAACGGTCCTTGCTCTCACAGTCGCACTGCTCGTCCAGACGCATGCCCAGAATCGCGTCACGAGCGTTCCTTCAGGCGGAACACCTGTCGTTCCGGACAGCCAGGTCAACGGGCCCGTGCCCCGCATGCCCGATGGTCATCCGGACCTGTCCGGCCCGTGGCTTGGTGGCGGATCGAACGCCGACATCGAGCGCGAAGGCGGGCTGAAACCGGGGGAGCTTCCGCTGCTGCCATGGGCAAAGGAGCTGCGGGACAAGCGCAAAGAGCAGGACGAGCCCTACGTCGCGTGTACGCCGATGAGCGTGCCCCGCATCAACCCGTTCCCGTGGAAGATGGTCTACAGCCTGACTCCGAAAGGCGTCACCGAGATTTACATCCTGCACGAGCTCGGCGACGGCGGAGCGCATCGCGTCGTCTACATGGACGGCCGCAAGCATCCCGATGATGCGTTCCCGACGTGGTACGGCCATTCCATCGGGCGTTGGGAGGGCGACACGCTCGTCATCGACACCGTCGGCTACAACGACAAGTTCTGGTTCGACAGCCGCGGCACGCCGCACACGGAGAAGCTCCACACCATCGAGCGGTTCTCGCGCCCGAATTTCGGGACGCTCATCAACGAGTTCACCATCGACGACCCCGGTGCGTACTCGCGAACCGTGCAGTTGAAGTTCACCGCGCGGCGCGTGCGTCAGGATGTCGAGTTGATGGAGGACATCTGCACCGAGAACAACCAGGCAGGCATCGCGGGCGGGTACAAGCTCAATCCCGAACAGAAATAACACGTAGGGGAGAGCGGTGGTGAAGAAACTTCTCGTCGTTTCGACAACGGTGGTGGGTTTCACGGTCGCGTTACTCGTCCAGACACATGCGCAGAACCGCGTCACGAGCCTTCCTGCAGGCGGGACGCCTTTGGTACCCGACAGTCAGCTGAATGGTCCGGTGCCACGGCTGCCCGACGGGCATCCGGACTTAGGCGGTCCGTGGCTCGGCGGTGGATCGAATGCGGACATCGAACGCGAAGGCGGATTGAAGGCCGGCGAGTTGCCGCTCCTCCCGTGGGCGAAGGAGCTCAGGGACAAACGCAAGGAGCAGGACGAACCGTACGTCGCGTGCTTGCCGATGAGCGTCCCACGCATCAACCCGTACCCGTGGAAGATGGTCTTCAGCCTGACGCCGAAGGGTGTCACTGAGATTTACATCCTGCACGAACTCGGCGATGCGGGCGCGCATCGCGTTGTCTACATGGATGGCCGCAAGCATCCAGACGACCTGTTGCCAAGCTGGTATGGTCACTCCATCGGTCGTTGGGAAGGCGACACGCTCGTCATCGATACGGTCGGCTACAACGACAAGTTCTGGTTCGACAGCCGCGGGACACCGCACACCGAGAAGCTCCACACCATCGAGCGGTTCTCGCGCCCGAATTTCGGCACGCTCATCAACGACTTCACGGTCGACGATCCCGGCGCGTACTCGAAAACCGTACAACTGAAGTTCACCGCGCGGCGCGTGCGTCAGGACGTCGAGCTGATGGAAGACATCTGCACGGAGAACAACCAGGCGGGTATCGCCGGCGGCTACAAACTCAATAGCGAACAGCGATAAGGAAGGTGCGGCCATGAGAACCAAGCTTTGCGGGCTGGCAGTCGGCTTTGGAGTTGTATGCCTGACGACGACGGCACTCGCTCATCACGGCTTTGACACGGAATACGACGCGAACAAGAAGCTCACGCTGAGCGGCGTCGTTCAGAAAGTGGAATGGCAGAACCCGCACATGCGTGTCTATGTCGATGTCACCGACAACGCAGGCAAGGTAACCACGTGGAACCTCGAGATGACGAGCCCGAACACCGTGCGACGGCAGGGTTGGGGGCCGAAAGATCTCGAAGCCGGCGAGAAGGTGACCTTCACCACGTTCGCCGGGAAAGTCGTCGAGTCGAGGGGATCGCTCGTCTCGATTAAGAAAGTCAGCGACGGCCGCGAGCTCTTCACGGCCGGCGGACCCGACGCGGCGGCTCCGAAGTAGGGTCCGCCTTTAGGCGGGCCGTTCGACGCGTTCAGGCGGACCATTCGAAACACTCACGGCGGACTATTCGAACCAATCACGCGGACCACGGAACCCTTCAGGCGGACTACCGGCTAAAGGAGGACATCATGAGGCGCCCGTTCCGGGAGTTGTGTCTCGCTTTATTCGGCCTTTTTCTTACCAGCACGGTTGCGTTGGCTCAGTTATCGACAGCGCAATTGAGCGGCCGGGTGACGGATGAAAGTAATGCCGTGCTGCCCGGTGTCACCGTGACGGCTACCCAGACCGACACGGGTTTCGTACGAAGTGATGTCACTGACGGAAGCGGCGCTTACGTTCTGTCGAATCTGCCGACCGGCCCATATCGACTCGAGGCTGCGCTTCAAGGATTCCGTACCTACGTTCAGACGGGCATCATCCTGCAGGTGGCCGGGTCTCCCGTCGTGAACGTCAGTCTGAGTGTCGGCAGCCTCGAGGAGTCGGTCACCGTCGAAGGGGCCGCGCCACTGGTGGACGTCAAAAGTGCGGGCATCAGCGAGGTCGTCCGCAACGAGGAGATCGTCCAGTTGCCGCTCAACGGCCGCAACGCCGTCGAGTTGGTGATGATCGCCGGGGCGGCGGTCCAGACCATTACGTCGACACAGCGCGCACTTCCCGGAAGCCTCGGCGTATCCGTGGCTGGCGGCCAGTCCTTCGGCGTGGCGTATGTCCTCGACGGTGCGATGCACAACAACCCGCAGGACAACCTGAACATGCCGTTTCCGTTTCCGGACGCCCTGCAGGAGTTCAGCGTGGCAACCAGCGGGTTGAGCGCGCAGAACGGCATCCACTCGGGCGCCGCCGTGAACGCGGTGACGAAGTCCGGCACGAACCGCTTCTCGGGGAACGCCTTCGAGTTCGTCCGCGACCGGCGCTTCAACGCCACCAACCCGTTCGCATCGATCGGTCCAAACGGCAAACGCGTAGACGATGGATTGAACCGGAATCAGTTCGGCGGCACGTTCGGTGGTCCGCTCGTGCGTAACAAACTGTTTTTCTTCGGCGGCTATCAGGCGACGAGGGTCCGACAGCAGCCGGCGGCGAACATCGCGTGGGTGCCCACCGACGCGATGCTTGCCGGCGACTTCACCGCATTTGCCTCGCCGGCCTGCAACGGCGGTCGTCAGATCGCGTTGCGCGGCGGCTTCGTGGACAACCGTGTGAATCCCGCCCTGTTCAGTCCGGCGGCGCTCAATCTCGTGAAGTACCTGCCCAAGACGACGGATCCGTGCGGCCAGGTCACCTACACGCTGCGGGGTGACAGCGACGAGAGACAGTACGTCAGCCGCGTCGACTATCAGCGGACCTCCAACGACACGATCTTCGGCCGATACATGGCCACGAAATTCGACAAGCCGATTCCAATGCGCGAAGGGGACACCCCGCTCTCGTTGTATGACGCCTCGAACAACACGAACGTGTTGGGCTTCGACGCACTGGCCCACTCGCTGGCGCTCGGCGACACGCGCGTCTTCGGATCCAATACCGTGAATTCGCTGCGATTCACGTACAACCGGAGCGGTGTTTATCGAGTCGCACCGGAGACGTTCGAGCCGCACGACATCGGGTCGGACGTCTACAGCTATGCGCCGCACGTTGGAGTCTTCATCGTGTCGGGCAACGGGTTCCAGATCAACAATCCGGGACCGAGCCGTTTCACGATGCAGGCCTCGCAGGTGAGCAACGACCTCACGCTCGTGCGGGGAAATCATCTGCTCGCCGTCGGTGGAAGCTTCGCGTACTGGAAATTTAACTTCTTGTCCAACGCGCGCTCTGGTGGTAACTGGACCTTCTCGGGTCAGGCGACCGGACTCGGGATGGCGGATCTCCTGATGGGAAGAGTCGGAACGCTGGAGCACGGTGGACCAGCGATTCTGCCGATGGATCAATGGTATGCAGGGCTGTACGTCCAGGATGCGTGGAGGACGACGAGCCGCATGACCATCAATGCAGGATTGCGCTGGGAGCCGTACTTCGGTCAGAGCGTGTTGAACGGCGCGGTGTACAACTTCAGCCGCGACAACTTTAAGAACAACGTGAAGACGAACCAGTACGTCAACGCGCCTGCAGGCCTCATCTATCCGGGTGATTCCGGTTTCCCGGCTGGAGAGACGGGCCTCAACAAACAATGGGTGAACCTGTCGCCGCGCATAGGGGTCGCCTGGGACGTGACGGGCGACGGCCGCACTGCGGTTCGGGGCTCGTACGGTCTCACCTATGACCTGCCGAACGGGGAGTACGAGCTGATCAACGCGAACTCACCGCCGTTCGGCAATCGGACACTCGTTCAAGATCCGCCGGGCCTGTTCGATCATCCATATGCGCATCTCGGCGGCGACCCTCACCCGATTCTCACAAGCCGAAATACGCCGTTCATTTCGTATGGCGCCTTCGGCGCAGTGGATCCGAACATCAACTCACCGCGGATCCAGCAGTGGAACGTCACGATCGAAAAACAGCTTGGGCGAGCATGGCAGGTAGAGGCCAGCTATATCGGCAGCTATACGGATCGCCTGTGGAACCAGGTGGCGATCAATCCCGGCGTGTTCCTCGGCCTTGATCCGTGCACACTCGACAATGTCGTCTATCCCGTCTGCTCGGTGATCGGAAATCTGAATCAGCGCCGCGTATTCTCGTTGTCGAACGAGAACCCCGCGGCCGCGCGGTTGATCGGCAATCTCGACATTCACACCAGTCTCGGGTCGCAGGCGTACCGCGGCCTCAAGCTGTCGTTCCAGCGGCGTGCCGGCACCGGCCTGAGCGTCGGCGGAAATTACACGTTGTCACGCTGCTACGGCGATCCGGCCTTCCAGACCGGCGGATTCCCTCAGATTGCGAACGGCTACACCGATCCAAAACATCCGGAGTTCGATCGCGGACCGTGCGATCAGGATCGACGGCACATCGGTGTGGTCAATGCGGGCTTCCAGATACCGCGATTCGACAACCCTGCGGCGCGCTTGGCGCTGTCGGACTGGCGCATAGCGGGGATCTTCAGCGCCCGCTCTGGCCAACCGCTCAACGTCATTGCTGGCGCCGGGCAGGACCGCGCGTTGACAGGGATTCAGAATCAGCGCGTGGATCAGGTGCTTGCGAATCCGTACGGCAACAAGACCCTGAATAACTGGCTGAACCCCGCCGCATTCGCGCTGCCCGCGCTTGGTACTCTGGGCAACGTCCGGCGCAACAGCGTCAGAGCGCCAGGCTTCCGATCCATCGATGCGGCGCTGTCGCGTCTCGTCACACTCGGCATGGGACGGACGCTGGAGCTGCGCGTGGAGGCGTTCAACCTCTTGAACACGTTTAACTGGGGTCCTCCGGGGCTGGCCAATAGCGACCGGACGCACATCGCCTTCGTTTCGGGTGCCTTCGGACGGATCACGACGATGGCCGGCACGCCGCGGGTTATGCAGTTCGGTGTGAAGTACGGGTTTTAATGAGAAATCCCAAAACCCAAATCCCAAATCCCAAATCCCAATTGGGATTTGGGATTTGGGATTTGGGATTTAGCTCTTCGGATACCAGTTCAGCAGACGAACCTCGATCATCGTGCCCTTCAATGCGTCCGCAAATTCCTGCGGATTCTGTCCCATGTAGTGATACGGGATTGCGATCTTTGGTTTGAAGTCTTTCACGCACGCCGCCGCTTCGGCTGGTGTCATCGTGTACGGCAGGTTCATCGGCATCAGTGCCGCGTTGACGTTTGTCACCCACGTCGTCATCGCGGGTATGCACTCGGTGTCGCCGGCGACATAAACCTGTCCGGCCTGGTTCTGTCGGACGGTTGCCAGCTTGTCGGTGAATGCCACGACGTAGCCCTGCCCACGCCCTCTCGGGTGATAGAGCTGCCCCGGAGACGGACCACGCTGCACGTTGTAGGCCGGCACGGAAATCACGGTGAGGCCGGCCAGCGACTGCTCGTTCGTCCGCATCGTGGCGTTCGCCATCACCGTGGGGTTTGGAATCTGCTTCATGTCCGCAACGGCTTGCGGCACGACCACCGGCGCGTTGGGCTTGCGAAGCTTCGCCACGGCGGCTGGATCGTAATGATCGCCGTGAATATCGGTTATGAGAATGAGGTCAGCCGGTTTTGCTTTGGACAGGTCCGCCATCATCGCAACGGGATCGACGATGACGACCTTGCCGCCCTGTTCGAGCTGGACGCTCGCATGACCGAGCGCCGTGATGGTGATGGCACCGCCCGGCGCCTCGACGGTGGTCGTCGAGGGCAACTGGGCATAGCCGACCGATGCCGCTAGTAGAACGAAGAACGCCACGCTCCATCGGAGTCTCATATATCCTCCCTCCCGGAGAGCCGCCTGCGCTGCATGTCGCGTCGCGGCGGGCCTACGTCCGCTGCGTGACAGGTTCGGGACGGCGAGCTGCAGAATTTGGCCCGGATTATACGCCCGCAATCGATGGTTGCGTTCGCCGTTGATTGCGGTATGCTCCGGCGCGTCACGCAGGGGTCCTGACACCTCCTGACACCTGATATTTGATACCTGACACCTCGTACGGAGGAGCACCTATGAGAGTCGGAGCGAGGCGAATGTTTGCTTGCGCCAGTTCAGTGATCGTGGTGTGTCTGGTTACTGCCGGTGGTCTGCGCGCGGCATCCCCCCAGGGTGCCCAGGCCGGAGCCGCCGGGCAGAGCGCGGGCGAACGTGTGCCGATGGTGGAAGAAACCTTCAAAACCATCCAGTTGCTGCGCGGTATTCCTACGGACACGTTCTTCGAAGTGATGGGGACTTTTGCCAGCTCCATGGGCAACGACTGCACGTTCTGCCACGCCGCGAATTCGGCGCTCAACAAGGCGGCCTTTGCGGAGCAGACGCCGCGGATCCAGCGGGCGCGGCAGATGATCACGATGGTGAGCGCCATCAACAAGCAGTATTTCAACGGCGCGCCGCGCGTCACCTGCTTCACCTGCCACGGGGGCAGCAACGTCCCGAAGGCCGACCCGAGCTTCATGTCGCAATACGGCGAGCCCACGCTCGACCCCGACGCTCGCGACTTCCTGACCGACGCGAGCATCAACGTGAACCAGGTGTTCGACAAATACATTCAGGCGCTCGGCGGCGCAGACAAGCTGGCAAAGCTCACGAGCTACTCGGCCAAGGGCACGTATTCGGGCTTCGATACCGATCGGAGCACGGTCCCGATCGAGCTCTACGCGAAGGCACCGAACCAGGAAACCGTCATCGTGCACCTGACCATCGGCGCGAGTACGCGCGTTTTCGACGGCCGCAACGCCTGGGTCGCGGGACCCGAGCAGCCGCTGCCGCTGCTCACACTGACGACTGGCAACGTCGATCGGGCGCGTCTGTCCGCGCTTGCGAACTTCCCGTTGGGCCTGCGCCAGGCATACCCCAACTGGCGCGCCGGCCGCACCATCCTCAACGACAAGGACGTCATCGTCCTGCAAGCGACGGTCAACGGCGATCGCGTGGCGCAGCTCTTCTTCGATCCCACCAGCGGTTTGCTGGTGCGGTTGCTGCGGTTCACGATCACACCGATTGCGTTCGTGCCGACGCAACTCGACTACGCGGATTACCGGGAACTGCCCGGGCTCGGCGTGAAGATTCCGTTCTCGCGGACGCTGACGCAGACTTACATGCAGATGACGCTGCAGTTCACCGATGTTCAGGCCAACGCACCGATCGACGCGGCAAAGTTCGCGAAGCCGGCGCCGGCGAAATTGCAGTCCGAGAAATAACCGATACGAGTGAGGAGCCGTAGAGGCGGGCCTTTAGGTCCGCCTTCGCCAAGGAGGAACGTATGGGAGTCAAACGGACGTTGGTCGCGCTAGTCGTGGCGGGTGCGCTCGCCGTGGTCGCGTCGGCCGGTCTTCGCGCACAGGCGGCCGCCGTTACCTACAAGCTCGGCACGTTCGAGCAGGGCGGACGCACATTCCTCGGCCTCGTGCTGCGCGACACGCAGATTGCCGACATTGCCCGCGCCAATGCTGCCTACGAGCAGGCCAATGCCTCGGCGCCGAAGCTGACCGCGCCGACGGACATGAAGCAGCTCATTGCGCGGTACGACAACGAGTGGCGCGCGCGTCTGACGGCTATCGCCCGTACCATCCCCGCCACGGGCGCGCCGGCATACGTCGTAGCGGTCAGCGCGGTGAAGATTCTGCCGCCTGTGCGTCCGACCGTGCAGCTGAACGCGGGCGGTAACTACGTCGAGCATGAACAGGGAATCGCCACCAACCAGGCGCGCGGCGCCGGCGCGGCGCGCGGCGGTGCTGCTCCGGCGGCTGGCGGCGCCGCGGGCGGCGGACGCGGACCCGCGCCGGCTGCAGTCTCGGTACCTGGCATCTGGGAGCGGAAACCGGGCGACACCCGCGACAACCCGTATCTGTTCCTGAAGGCACCGAACGTGATCATCGGCGCCAACGACCCGATCGTGATCCCGCGCGGACGCGTGCAGATCGATTTCGAGTGCGAGTTAGCCACCGTGATCAGCAAGCCGGCGCACTACGTCGCGGTCGACAAGGCAGCGGACTATATCTTCGGCTACACCGCGCATCATGACGTATCCGATCGCGGCGGCCGCGGCGACCGGAAGATGGGCGGCTCCGATTGGTACGTGCAGAAGAACCACGATACCTTCGGTCCACTGGGGCCGTTCATCGTTCCGAAGGAGTTCATCAAAGATCCGATGAACACCCGCCACACCATGTATCTGAACGGCATGGTGATGCAGGATTCGAACACTCGGAACATGAGCCACAACATCTACGAACTGCTGGCGTTCGGGTCGAGCATCCTGACGCTGAATGCGGGAGACGTGATTTCGGGCGGCAGCCCCGCGGGCACAAACATCGAGCGCGCCGATCCGCGGTGGATGCGCGCCGGCGACACGGCGAAGTGCGATATCGAAGGGATTGGCGCGCTGAACAACCCGGTCGTCGCCGAGACGACGACGTCGACGCGATAGGGATCGGGGACCGGGGATCAGGGATCAGGGATCAGGTTTTTGATCCCCGATCCCTGATCCCCGACCCCTTCACGATTAACAGCGATTCGGAACTCCCCCAGGCACATTCCGGTACTTCGCGTGGCAGTGCAGGCAGGCCGTGGCGAGCTTGTCCGCAGCATCCAGCACCACATCGTCGTTCTTGGCTTGGCCGGCCTTGTAAACGCCCATGCTCGCCTCGCGCAGCTCCTGCACCCACATCTGCCAGTCGGCGCGCTGCACAGGTGCCGGCTTTCCGTTGCTGCACTGCCGGGGCACGAGCAGGAGGGCGGCGGTCTCCGCCATCGCCAGGCCGCTGTTTTCCACGGCCTCCCATCCGCCATACGCGCTCGTGAACGGATCCGAGGACGTTGACTGGTGCGCCGCAGGCTTGAACGACGCGGGGTCTTCGACTTGCGCGGTGAAGATGACGTTGGATTGTGGGTACAGCGTGCCGCGCATCAACTGCACCATGTTCGCGTAGATCCGTGGCTGCTGCGGTGCGCCACCGCGCCCGGCGGGCACCTGCGCGTACGCAGATTCGAAGCACGCGGCGACGAACACCAGGAACCCCAACACGACCCATTGCCTGAAGCCGCCGCGGACCATGCAAACCTCCTCGTCGTTCATGGAAATCCGATATAGCGGCCGCCGACGGCCACAGTCGTCCACAGGAACATCGAAACCAGCGCAACCATCTTGCGATGAATCGGACTCACGTCGTCGTCTTTCGCCAGAGCGACCCGCCGATGCACCGACCGTGTGAAGACAATCACTGCGACCAGGGCCGCCATCTTCACCCAGAAAAACGTCAGGTAGTAGTACTTCGTCGCGAAGCACATGAACAGCAGAATTCCGGTCGTCACCATCACGACAAGCCCGCGGAACAGCCAGCGCTCGGCGTCGCGCGCCAGCCCCGCCACCGGCTGGTTCTGCAGCGCGAGTCCGAGCAGACGCAGGTCGACGACCAGCACGGCTCCGCCGATCAACGCCAGCCCCATCAGATGAATCGTGGCGACGATGGGAAAGAAGATCGGCGACTCCCGCATCGAGTGGAGCGGCGCAGAATACTGCAGCCAGCGGCAGAACTCCAGGAGAGACATGTGACCTTGGGTGCGCCCTTTACCCGAACCAGTAGTCCTGGTAAGCCATCATGCGTCCCGCCGTGATGATGAGCGCCAGCAGCACCAGCGACACCGCCCCCACCATCCGGACGCGGCGTGGTGGAACGGGATCGAGATCCCACTCGCCGACGCGGTGATACACGTTGCGGCGGAACAGCCAGATGTTCACGGCAGCCATCAACAGCGCCGTCATCTTGAAGCGGAAGAAGATATTTTCGTAGCGGGCGACCGGCGCGGCGTAGAAGAGCAGAGCCCCCGTGACGACCATCACGAGGAACCCTACCTCAGTCCACGGCATGAGCCGTGTGACGACCTGCGACACCGGGACGTGGATCATTGCCTTGCCCAGGAGACGCAGGTCGATCATCAGCGCGGTCCCGACGAACACGCTCAACGTGAGCACGTGAATCATCAGGACAAGGAGAAACACGTACCGGGATTCGTGGAACGCCACGCTCCACGACGTGTTACCGAGCCACTCGAACAACCGTAAGAGGCTCACCGATCCCGGGGGCCGGCCCCGCTATTCCTTCTTCGGGGTCGGGTTGCCGTCAGCACCCGGAGCCGAGCCGCCCATGAAGACCTTGCGGCCATCCAGATACTCGACGAACACGCCGACGCCCTTCGGCTCGCCGCTCTTCGCCTGATATCCGAACAGCTTGATTTCGGTCCCGATCGGCAGACTGGTCTTGGTGATCCCGTTTCTCAGCAGGTTCGTCGGGGGACCACCCTCGATGCCCCAGTTGGTGACGTTTCCGTCGGCACCTTTGACATCGATCCAGATCCACGCGTGAGGATTCACCAGTTCGACCTTGGTGACCGTCCCCTGCAGGTTGATCGGGTGATTCTCGTCAAAGGCCGCCGCAAATGAATGATGCGCAACTGCGGGCACCGCAGCCAGCAGCAGACCCAAGGCAGCTATGACGCCGAAGATTTTCACTGTCATCCGCATCTGGTGTTCTCCTTCTATTATTCGGGCGCGCCGTTACCCCGCAGATCGCGAACCCCCTCGCGGAAGCGGATCTGCGTGCCTGTCACCACGTTGATCAACCCATAGTTCTGTTCGTGGCAGGCGAACTCATAGATCATCGACGGGTCAACTCGAGGCATCGTGGCGTCGACCGACCACGGTCTCGTCCATGTTTTCGGATCAGTGACGGTGTACTGATAGCGCATCGTATTCGGGCCGACGCGCGTGAAACGCTCCACAATCGATAACGACTCGGTAGCGCCGAGGAAGTGGGTCGCCGGCTTCGGATCGTTGAAGTTGGTCGTCTCGACGACCAGCGTGTTGCCCTCCCAGTGTCCGCGCGAATCGCCGAGCCACTGCCGAACCTGTGACGCCACGTGAGGATGGGTGTTGTCCGTCGGGATGATGCGCACGTCATTATTCGACTGCATGACGATCGTCATGTACCCCGGGCTCTGGAAGAAGAACGCCTCCGCGGTCACGCCTGCCGCGGCCGCAGCTGAATCGGCGCCCGGCATGCCTCCACGGACAAGCGGCAGGGCGCCGAGGCCCAGGACGCACCGCGTGTACAGATTGCCGAACGTCTTGATGCCCAGCATGGGATCCAGCTGTTTGGCGGCAGCCGCTGCGGCCGCGCGCCGCTGCTGCGCCTCAGGCGTCAACGGCGGCAGCCGTCCATTCTTCGGATCGACGATGAGCGAGGTGCGCAGGTTGGGCGTCGCGCCGCCCTGCCACGCATCCATCGCGTATTCCTTCCAGTCATAGTGGACGGTGCGCGGATCCACTTCCGCATCCGACTCCGCGGCCTTCTTGTACTCGGCGATCGCTTCCTCTTCCGTGTAGAACTCCTTCTCGCCGAGTTCCTGCGGACGCTGGAGCCGCGTGTAGGTCGCTGTCAGCCATACGCCACTCAGATCGGGCTCGCCCCACGGCTTCTTCGGCACCGTGTAGTTTTTGAGCTCGAGGGATTTCTTGAAGGCGTCCTCCGACGCTTTGATCGCCGCATCCGTATTCGTCGTGGTCTGCGGCAACGCCTTCTTGGCACCTGACGGGGCCTGGGTCTGGGTTCTCCCTGACGGGGCCTGCGCCAGCAGAACGGTCATTGACACGGCGATCACCATCGCGGCCGTGACCGCGCTGGGTATCCAGGACATCCGATTCCGCATACGCATCACTCCTTCGTCACCGGGATGAACGATTCGGTGGATTGTACAGCCCAAGCGGGGTGTACAGCATCTCTTCTACAAATGGCACGCAATTGAACTCGAGCAGCTGTGCGTTCGGCTCGAGACGGCGGTAAATGGGGAAGCTGATCTTCCACGGCCGCGTATAAACGGCCGGATCCTCGATCGTGGCCTCGTACATCATGTGGTCGCGGCCGCGCGGCGTCCAGCGTTCGACGACGTGCGCCGTGTCGCTGAAGAAGTTGCCGGCGCGATCCAGCCACTGATGCCCGTTGAAGCCGGTCACGTCCACCACCAGCGTGTCACCTTCCCACCGACCGTTTGACCATCCCATCCATGAGTCGACCGGCGCGTCCTGATGCTTGTCCATGAAGATCGTGCGCATGGCGCCCTTGTATTCGTAGACCATCAGGATCTGGTCGCGGTTCTGGAAGATCTGAAACGGGAATGGCATGTAGTTGGCGCGCGGGACGCCAGGCCGGAAGCACTCGAGCTCCGGATCGCCGGTGTCGAAGCGATGCGGGTCGTTGGTGATCTTCGCCACCATCCGGTTCTTGAAGTTGTCCTGCTTCTTCTTCAGCGCCTCGGGCTTGTACGGGATGGCGCCGCCCTCGACAATCCCCATACCTGCGGGCTGCGCGCCCCAGGCGCCCATGATGTCGTTGTGAGGCCCGGCCTCGGCCTGATGCGCCTCGACATCCCAATTCGCGGTGTTGACCGCCTGCCAGATCCCATTCAGATTTGGCTTGCCGTCTTCGGTCCGCGCGTTCTGTGCTGCGCCCGCTGGACGTGGCGCTGCTGCTTGACGCCCGGCCGCGGGCGCCGCGGTTTGAGGCGCGGCGGCTTGCCCGCGTCCGGCGGCAGGCGCCTGTCCCTCGCTTGTGATCGTCGCGGCCCACACCATCGCCATCGCCGCGAGAAACGCCGACAATCCAGTCCACCCAATACGCATCACGTCCTCCCGAGGATCAGAAATCAAGCTGTGCGCCGATTCTCAATAACCGTGGGCTCAAAACCTGCGCCGCGTTCCGCCATGACGCTCCGTAGGTCGGCGTCATGCTGAGCACGCTATTCGCGTTGAAGATGTTGTAGATGTCGAGGCTGCCGCGGAGTCGCGCGCTGCCCATCATTCGGAACGAGCGCGAGACGCGCAGGTCGACCTGCGTGAGCCGCGGCTCGAACATCGTGTTCGGCGGAATCAGCTCGGTGCGCACCGTCTGTGTGCATGCGCCGACCGCCGGGCACGCGGCGAGGCTGCGGCCAAGCACGCTTTGCACCTGCGCGTTGGTGATCACGTAGCTCGCCGTGATCGGGATCCCAGGGCTGTTCTGCACGATGGCGCTGGTCTCGATGTCGTAAGGCAATGGATAAACCGCGAGAAATTTCAACTGCGTGCTCGACGACCACGGCGGCGACACGTGGCAGAAATCAGAGTTGCGCGGCACCGTGGAGGTCGCGGGCAACGCGGGCACATTGAGAAACACCGGCGAGGTCAACGACGGATTGTCGTTGATGTAGCAGTTGTCGGTGACCGTGCGACCCGTGCTCAGGCCACCGGAGAATTGCCCACCCTGGCCGAATCGACCGTTGAGGGTGAGATCCACGCCGTTATACACCTGCGTTTGTCCGCCGTAATTCGACGCCTGTGTGGCGAGATTGTCAACCCGGCCGAAGAACGCCGGTTTCACGTCGTACAGTCCGCAGATCTGGTTGCCGCCGCCGCCCGGCAGCAGGCTGTCCTTGGGCGCGGTGATGCAGTACGTGTCGTACCCCGTCGCGGGAATGGCCTGGTTATTGGTCGCGAGGAATCCGCCGTACCACGTCCGGAAATACCCGACGTTGAGGGCAAGGCCCCGGGTCAACTCGTGCTGGAACGAGACCGATGCCTGCCAGTTGTAGAACTGCTTGTTAAAACCGGTCAGCGAATCTGGCGCGTTGCGCGTCGACAGCCGGGGCCGACCGAAGTTCTGATCCGACCACGCGCCGCACTCGCCGTTGGCCGATGAGTTCAGCTGGTCGCAATCGGGGATGAAGTTTCCGCTTCGCGGATCGCCGACGCCGAAGAACGCATCGTTCCACGTCCGGTTCGTGGTGAGCGAGAACAGATTCGCAGGATTCGCGGGCGACACGCGGATGATGTCCGGGTACCGTCCGATCGATCCTTTGATTGCCGTCTTACCGGTGCCGAAGAGATCGTACGCGCCGCCGACACGCGGGCTCAGGTTCCGCCAGTGCGGGATGTGTTCCGCGGCGGGGATGCGCCGCTCGGGCACGAAGAAGCCGGCGGGCGAGACGAGCTCGGGGCTCGACATGTCGACGTCGTTGTACCGCAGCCCCAGGTTCATCGTCAGGCGGCGAATCGTCCACTGGTCCTGCGCGTACACCGCAGCGTCGAGCGCCGATTCCTCGAAGTGCGTCGGCGTGGCGAGCAGCTGCAACGAGACGGGACGCTGGTTATTGAACGTGTAGAGGATCGCGCGGTTCGCCATGAACAGGTCCGACCCGTACTTCTTGTTGTCGCCGGTCGACAGCTCGCGGAGGTTCACTCCGCTCTTGAAATTGTGCGACCCGGTGACATAGGTGACGGCGAACTGCTGGTGATACTGCCGGCGCGGTAGCGTCGAATAGGACGACCCGCCTGCCGTTGCGCCGTAGGCCGCGCCGTATTTCAGATCGACCGATTGCTCCGTGATCTGAATGCTGTTGACGTCGACCCCCTCGCCGCGTTTGTTCGTCTGGGTGATGTGATTGATCCCGCCAGCCGCGGTCAGCAGCATCTTGCTCGACATCGTGTAGGTCCACGTGCTCGTCACGTTGAAGTCCGGTTCGTACTCGTGTTCGGTCGCGGCCTCCGGCGTCACCAGCGAGCCGCCCTGCGGGCGGAAGAGTGCGTAGACGCAGTTGCAGTTGTGCTGGAACGATCCGCCGACGACGAGCTTGTTCTTGTCGTTGGCCTGCAGCGTGAGGCGGAGGCTGTAGTCCCGATAGAAATCATTGCTGGACGCCGGGCGCGACAGGTCCGGCACGTAGAGCATGCTCTGAGGCTGCGTCATCTTGTTCCAATAGATGCCCGCCGCGTACTGCTTCGTGATGCTCTTGCGCGCCGCGCCGTAGAACCACAGCCTGTTCCGCTTGAGTGGGCCGCCGACGCCGACCGCCGTTTCGACGAACTTCTTGATCGACGCCAGTCCGGTCGTCGACGCGTCGAGACCGCGTTTGAGCAGCTTGTCGTCAATGTTGTTGCTCTGCAGGTCGGGACCCGTGAAAGCGAAGTTGGCGGTGCCGGAGAAGAGGTTGCCGCCGTCTTTCGGGATCATGTTGAGCTGCACGCCCCCCGTGTCGCGATCTGCGCCAATACCCGTCGTCTCTGCAACGACCTCCTGGAAGGTGACGCCGTTGAAGACGAAGACGCCCGTGTTGGCCGCAGCCATCTCGGTATTCATTCCGTCGATGACGGGCTGCGCGTTCGGCGCTCCATGAATCGCGAACCGCGTCTGCGACCGATCGCTCAACGCGCCCGATGCGCGGTCGCCTTCGTTGTTCAACACCGCCCCGGGGAGCACCGAGATCAGTGTCGACAGACGTCCGTTTCCAGGAAGCGATTGCAGCGTCTCCGCCGCGTACTGTGTCTGCGCGCGGGCGCTCCGCGTGTCGACCAGCGGCGCCTCGCCGGACACGGTAATCGTTTCAGCGACGTTGCCCAGTTGCAGCTCGACGTCGACCGTGGCCGTGAATTCGGCCCGCAGTTCGATCCCGGTCCGCTTGACTGTCGTAAAGCCTGGGAGGGTAAAGGTGACCGTGTACGGTCCCGGCCGGAGATCGACGATGCGATAGAGACCTTGTGCATCGGTCACGATCGAGCGCACCTGCTCAATCAGGGCAGGGCTGCTTGCTTCGACCGTGACGCCCGGCAGCACGGCGCCGGAGGGATCGCGCACGACACCGGTGATACTGCTCTGTGCCCACGCAGTGACCGGCGCGATCAGGAGACCCAAGAGAACGAGGGACAACGTCCGCATGCGAATCATCGGCTGGATCCTCAGGGTTCGGCGTCGCTGTTAGTGGTGCTCGAATCGAGGGACTTGCTACCGGGGGGCCAGGTCTGCGAGGGGGGTTGCGCTTCGCAAACCTCTATCCACAGCCCGACCACGGGCATGAGAGCCAACGGCGCGAGAACACGGGTCCGCATGGTTCAAGAAACCCCTGACCCCTATTGGCCACCGGCGTTTTAGCATTCCCCTTCATAGTGGTCAAGAGGAGTAGACTCTCCGAACGCGCCGGCTACGCCGTCGCCTGTCCCGAGACAAGTACTTTTTTCAGGAGGGTCCGCATGCGCCGCCGTACCCTTTCGCTCACTGCCTGGCTCACCGTCATCGCCGGCCTGATTGTGATCAGCCCGAACGCGTCGCTTCAGCAGAGAAGCGACTCGATTTCCGTGAAAGGCGGTGCCGGCGACATCACCGGGGAATACCAGATTCCCGACCCGAACTGGCCGCAGTGGGCGCATCCGTACCCTAAGCCTGGCTACATCTGGGGTTCACAGGGGGGCGTGTTCGCGGAATCACCGAACCGTGTGTATCTCGCCAATCGCGGCGAGCTCAAACTTCCCGACAAGGTGCCGCCGAACTTTCCGGGCAAC
>DASTZI010000361.1:0-4749 GCA_035764385.1 Vicinamibacterales bacterium | reverse complement strand
CTAGAACTGCGTGCGGAAACCGAACTGCAGCATGCGCGGCGAGTAGGCCGTCGTCGTGCTCGCGTTCGGCTGGCGGAAACGTGCGTTCTGCTCGTTCAGCGTGAACAACGTCGGATCGTAGTTGCTACGGTTGAAGACGTTGAATATTTCGAAGATTCCATCCAGCTTGACCCTCTGCGTGAACGAAATCCGCTTCTGCAGCCGCATATCGACGCGGTGGATCGACGGCAGATTGATCCCGTTGCGCGGAATCACCGAGCCATCAAGGCGCAAACGTCCCTGTGCCGACACCTGACCGGACGCGCCCTGATTGAGCACGTCGACGCCGGCCTGCGCCGTCTCCCAGCCGTTGTCGCCGAAGATGTAGAGGCCGCTCAACTGCACGCCGTACGGCGCTTCCCAGATGCCATTGAATGTGACGCGGTTGTGCTGATCCTTGCCGGGATACCACGCGTTTTCGGCAATGTAGTTCGGCAGCGTAACCGCCACGTCGCAGCGATAGACGCCCGAGCCTGCAACGGTCGTCACGGGATACTGACAACCCGGATTGAGTGGCAGCTGATCGAAGACGCTGGTTTTCGAATAGGTGTAGCTCGCCGAGGCCTGCCAGTGATTGGCCATCCGCTTGGTGAACGCGGTCTGCAGCGCGTTGTAGTTCTGCTGTCCGTCAGTGCGGTTCACCTGCACGGTCCCCCAGCCTGGGTAGGGACGATTGATGTAGTTGGCGGCGGCCTGTCCTCCAACAAGCGGATACGGGATGCCGGTGGTCGGGCTGTAGGCAACGTTGATGTTGCGCGTGTTCAACTGGGCACGGTCACCCGTATAGACCCAGTCCATCTCGAGCGACATCTGGTTCCCGAGTTGCCGCGCAAAGCCGACCGACGCCTGATGGCTGTACGGATCGACCAGGTCGGGCGCCGCGAAGTTCTGCGTGCTGTGCCGTAGATTGCACGTGGGCGACGCAGGATTAGGCTGAAACGCGCACAACAAGGCCTTCGCCTGATCGTAGGTCGGCGCCGGGCCGTTGAACGGGTTGACCGCGAAATCGGGACGGCCATCGTTGATGACGGTCATCGCGATCTGCTGGACGTAACGCAGTGTGAAGAGCGGTGGCTGACCCGTTGCCTCACCGAAATAAATGCCGTAGCCGCCACGGATGACCGTCTTGTCGTTCAAGGCGTAGTTGAACCCAAGACGCGGCGCAAGGTTGTTCAGATCGTTCGGCCTGTTCGCCTCGAGGAACGGCTTGAATTCCACCCAGTTGACGAACTCGCCGATGTTCGCGTCGTAGCGAACGCCCAGATTCAGCGTCAGCTTGCTCGTGGCCTTCCAATCGTCCTGCGCCCACCAGGCGACGACGTGCCGCGGCGCGTACTCCGTGAAGCCGTTGTTGCCGGCCGGCCGCGAGTACGGCGATGCGGTCATCGCGACGTTACGGATGTATTGCGTTGTCACCGCGGAGAGCGGCGCGAGATTCCAGGTGCTGACGTCGGTGACGTCCGCGATCATCGATTGAATCACGTCGGGTGACAGCGCGCCGTTGTTCGCTGTGTACTGTCCCATGCAGGTCTGGCACGTGGTCTCCCACGTGAAGTCGTGCATGTACTCGCCGCCGACTTTCACATCGTGGCGCCCCTTCGCGTTGAACGACGCCGTGAAGGCATCCTGGATGTCGTAGTCCTCTTCGCGGATGTTCTGCGGCGTAATCGCGTGTGTCTGACCCAGTGTGTAACCGCGCAGCAGGATGACAGGCGCGCCGAAGCCCTCCGTCATACCGGGCAGGCTGTTCCCGTTTTTCACGTGCGCGAACTGGTTCCAGTGGAACAGCGAATGGCCGCCCTTGATCTCGTTGACCATGCTCTGGCCGAGCACCTGCGTGAAGGTGGCGAACTCCTGCTCGGAACGCCGGTTCGTGCCGATCGCCGACGCGGGCGAGCGATCGGATCCGCCCGTATACCGCGAGTCGTACGGGATTCGGTTGTCGTACCGGTTACCGCGAACGCTCAGACGGGTCTGCGGATTGAACTGGAAGTCGAACCGCCCCATCTCCGTGTCCTGCCGCCGCGCACCGCTCACTGTCCCGTTGAACTTCGGGTATAGCGGATTGTTGTAGACGTAGGTCTGCGGCTCGCGCTCGAACTCATAGTTCAGGAAGTAATGAATGCGATCGCGAATGATCGGACCGCCGAAGGTCGTGCTCAACTGCTGGTTCTGATACGGCAGCACGACGCCGGCCACCGGATCCTTGCCGTTGAACTTCGAATCGCGGAAGTAGCCGGAGAACGTGCCACCCATCGTGTTGGTGCCCGACTTCGTGATCGCGTTCACCTGGATGCCGCTCGAGCGTCCCTGCGATGCATCGAAGCGATTGGAGATGAATTCGAATTCGCCGATCGCGTCGCGGCTGAAGCGCGGCTGCCCGAAGCTCAGGGCCACCTGATTGGTCACCTGCTGACCATCGAGATTGAGCTGGAAGGGAATGTTCGAGCTCGTTGAATTGATCGGCGTCTCGGCGACCGCGTTGGCGCGGCTGCCCGGCGCGAGCAGCGTCAGATCCATCCAGTTGCGGCCATTGACCGGCAGCTCCTGCATCTGTCGCGGATCGACGTTGGTCCCGAGCGTCGACGTCTGCGTATCCACCAGAGGCGCTTCGCCGGTCACCGTCACGGATTCCTGCACGGTCGATGGCGCCAGCTGAAGGTTCAACACCGCTACCTGGCCAACGAGCAGCTCGAGCTGTCGGCTGACCGTTCCAAACCCTGGGAGCTCCGCGTCCACCTTGAACATTCCGACGCGAACTGGAATACGGTAGCCGCCACGCTCGTCGGTCACGGCCACAAACGTGTTGCCGCTCGCTGTGTGCGTCGCGGTAATCGTCACGCCGGGCAGCACGCCGCCAGTCGAATCGGTGACCGTGCCGCTGAGAGTCGCTTCCTGCGCCCACGCCCCAACGGGCAGCAGCGCCAGGAGCGTGAACATCAGTGCTACGCGCCTGAAAATCGATTGCATTCGTTTCTCCTTCAGTCGGAACCGTGCGAAACAGCCAACCTTTGTAAACGAAGCGCTATCCAACGTCAAGCAAACACCGAAGGCAAATCCGCGCTATCTTATTGGCCGATTTCAACATCGGTCAGTCGAGCCATCCACCAGGTTGGAGGAGTATCCGGTTTTTTGGAGGCAGTGCGATGAAGCGCGTCGCGTCCATTGGAGTTCTTGCGGTTATTAGTGCCCTGACAATTCCTGTCACCGCGCAGCAGAAGGGCGCGGCGGCCACGGCGCTGGAGATTCAGGCGTTGTCCACGCGGCCTGAAATGGTCACAGGCGGCGATGTGCTTCTTCAGATCGCAGGGCCGGCGAATCTGAACGCGAAGGCTCTCATAGTCCGCGTGAACGGCAAGGACGTGAGCAATGCGTTCAAACCCGCTCCCGATTCCAAAGTGCTTATGGGCCTCGTCACAGGTCTGAATGTCGGCTCCAACGCCATCGTTGCGTCGATGCGCGGCAGCAAGGCGACTGCTCAATTAACCGTGGTCAACCATCCGATCACGGGGCCGGTTCTCTACAGCCCACACCAGACGCCGTTCATCTGCGAAACGCAGGCGGTTGGTCTTGGCGCTCCGCTCGACGCCGACTGCTCCGCCAACACGAAGGTCGAGTACTTCTACCGCTCGACATCAGTGGCCTCGCCTCGCGACAGCCAGGGGGATCTCGCCGCCGCCGATAACGCAAACGGCTTTGGCGGAGGACGCGGCAACGCAGTAGCCAATCCATTCAAGCCGCTCGATCCAAATGGTCCGCGACCGGCCGATATCGCGATGACCACGACGACCGAGGGCAAGACAGTCCCGTACATCGTGCGGCGTGAGATGGGCACCATCAATCGCGCCATCTACTCCATCGCGTTCCTGCATGAACCCGGCACGCCGCTTCCCTCGCCGTGGACGACAGGCACTGCCTGGAATGGACGTCTGGTTTATACGTTCGGCGGCGGCGTCGCGTGGGGGTATCACCAGGGACGCACGATCGGCGGCTTGAACGGCAATCGCGGAAATCTCGAAGACGGTCAGTACGGAGACTATCCGATCGCGAAGGGCTTCGCGCTCGCCGGCGGATCGCTGAACGTGTTCGGGACCTACGCCAATGACGTCGTCTCTGCCGAGACGATGATGATGGTCAAGGAGCACTTCATCGAAGAGTTTGGCCCGATCAAATGGACGATCGGCAGCGGCCGCTCCGGCGGATCGATGCAGCAGCACATGATCGGAAACAACTACCCCGGACTGCTCGACGCGATCGTTCCCACCGCGAGCTTCGCCGACGTGATGACGTTCCAGACGGCGCTCCTCGACTGCGAGCTGCTCGACCACGCGATGACGGCGTCGAAGCAACCGTTCACGACGGACCAGAAGACAGCGATCTCCGGCTTTAGTCATTGGGATTACTGCACGAACAACAAGCTGCGCTACGCGGCAGTCGCCTCCGACCTCAACTGCGATCTGCAGACCGTCCCGCCATCGATGCGGTTCGATCCGGTCAAGAAGCCGGATGGCGTTCGCTGCACCTATCAGGATGCGTACGCGAGCGTTTTCGGCAAGGACCCGAAGACCGGTTTCGCGCGGCGTCCGTTTGACAACACGGGGGTGCAGTACGGGCTGAAGGCATTCAACGACGGCAAAATCAACTTCAACCAGTTGCTCGACATCAATCGCCTCGCCGGAGGTCACGACGTCAACGGCAACATCGTTCCGG
>DASTZI010000360.1:0-2436 GCA_035764385.1 Vicinamibacterales bacterium | reverse complement strand
TAGACCTCGGCGTTGAAGTCCCGAAAGACGAACTCGGCGCCGTCGCCAGCAACGAGATGTGGGGCGAGATTTATGACAAGCTCGCTGAGCTGATCCTGGCGCATCGCACCACGCTCGTCTTCGTCAATACACGACGCCTCGCAGAACGTGTGTCGCACCACCTTGCGGAACGCCTCGGTGAGACAGCCGTGCTGGCGCATCACGGAAGTCTTTCGCGCCGCTTACGCCTGGACGCTGAACAGAAGCTCAAGAATGGCGAGTTGCGAGCGGTTGTCGCGACGGCATCTTTGGAACTCGGAATCGACATCGGCTCGGTCGAGTTGGTCTGCCAGATCGGCTCACCGCGGTCGATTGCGGTTGCGCTGCAGCGTGTCGGCCGCTCGGGACATCGAGTGGACCCGAATAGTGTTCCGAAAGGACGGCTCTTCGCAACGACACGCGATGAACTCATCGAATGCGCCGCACTCGTTCACGCGATCCGCGCCGGCTCGCTCGACGCCTTGGACATTCCTCCCTGGCCGCTCGATGTGCTTGCCCAGCAGATCGTTTCTGCGGCGGCATGCGAACCGTGGCGCGAGGACGAACTGTATAAACTCGTATGCAGGGCTTACCCGTATCGCGAGCTTCCTCACGCACAATTCGATGCCGTCATTGAAATGCTGTCCGAAGGCATTGCAACACAGCGCGGACGAAGCGGTGCATTCCTTCACCGCGATCAAATCAATGGGATCGTGCGGGGCCGCCGCGGGGCGCGCCTCGCGGCTATCACGTCCGGTGGGGCGATTCCGGAGAACGCCAACTACTATGTGATTGCGGAACCCGATGAGACGATCGTCGGAACGCTGGACGAAGATTTCGCAGTCGAGAGTCTCGCCGGAGACGTATTCCTGTTGGGAACGACATCCTGGCGGATTCGTCGAGTGGAATCCGGACGCGTGCGCGTCGAAGATGCACACGGCGCCGCACCGTCGATTCCCTTCTGGCGTGGCGAAGCCCCCGGCCGTACCGTTGAACTCTCTGAAGAGGTCGCAAATGTCCGTGAACAAATCATGCAGCAGACCGATCCGGTCGATTGGCTGATGCACGAGTGCGCTCTCGACAAGCGCGGCGCCGAACAGGCCGCACTCTACATCCGCGCGGGAGCGGCGGCTCTTGGCGCTCTCCCGACGCAGGGTGTCGTCGTCGCGGAACGCTTCTTCGATGAAGGCGGCGGCATGCAGCTCGTTATTCACGCGCCGTTCGGCGCGCGAATCAATCGAGCCTGGGGACTATCGTTGCGGAAGCGCTTCTGCCGGACTTTTAATTTCGAGCTGCAGGCGGCTGCCACAGATAACGGTATCGTCATTTCGCTCGGTGAGCAGCATAGCTTCCCACTCGAATTGGTTTTCAGTTTCCTGAACGTCGGCACTGTTGAAGACGTATTGACGCAGAGCGTACTGGACTCCCCAATGTTCACAGCTCGATGGCGTTGGAATGCCTCGCGCGCTCTCGCGGTGTTGCGCTTTTCTCGAGGCCGCAAAGTTCCGCCGCCGATTCAACGCATGCGATCGGACGATCTGCTCGCGGCCGTTTTCCCGGACCAGGCTGCATGCGGCGATAATATGGTCGGCAACGAAATCCATATTCCCGACCATCCGCTGGTTACCGAAACGATCCGTGACAGCTTGCATGAAGCAATGGACATCGACAGCCTGAAGTTGGTTCTCGATGCGATTGGAGCCGGCGAAATCCGCACCGTTGCTATCGATACCGCGGAGCCGTCGCCGCTATCGCACGAGATCCTGAATGCGAACCCTTACGCCTACCTCGACGATGCGCCTCTCGAAGAACGACGCGCGCGCGCCGTACAGATGCGCCGGACGTTGGGTTCCGATGCCGGCGAAATCGGCGCACTCGATCCTGCCGCCATTGAAGAGGTCTTCAGCGAGTCCTGGCCGATCGTTCGCGACCCAGACGAGTTGCACGATGCCCTACTCACATTGATGGTTTTGGCTCCGGTCCCGGAGTGGCAGGCGTTTTTCGATGATCTCGCGAAGATGAATCGCGTAAGAGTCTTCAACCGTCAGGGTCGTGAATTCTGGAACGCCGCTGAACGTTCGGCACTGCTCGAGTCTGAAGAAGGACCGTTCGCGACCGTGCGCGGTTGGCTGGAATCCACAGGACCGATGACGGTGACGAGTCTGGCTCAGAAACTGGCTCTGCCGCGTGATGCCGTCCAATCCGCGATGGCAAAACTCGAAGCCGGCGGACAGGTGTTACGAGGCCGGTTTACACGGGAGTCCAAAGCGGCGGACAGCGAAATCGAGTGGTGCAACCGGCGATTGCTCGCGCGGATTCATCGCCTGACGTTGGGCCGGTTGCGAAAAGAGATCGAACCTGTCACGTCGGCGGATTTTGTTCGCTTCTTGTTTACCTGGCAGCACGTCATGCCGGGCA
>DASTZI010000359.1:0-5238 GCA_035764385.1 Vicinamibacterales bacterium | reverse complement strand
GAGGGCTGCGCGGAGGCTGCGCCGGAATGCAAAACGCAAAGTGCAAAATGCAAACAGAGAATCGTTCGCAGCAACCGAGCGTGCCGCGTTACGCAATCGACGAGCCGCGAAGACACGAAGGGCACGGAGTGCTTAATTATCTACCTCAGTGTCCTCCGAGCCTCCGTGGTTCGTGATCGCGACGTTAAAACGTATGTCTGACCCGAACATCCAGCGCATACGTCTGGTCTTCATTACGCGACAGAATCCACGAGAAGCGGTCGGTCTGGTCGTACTCGAGCAGGATGATTTGATCGCTGGCGGTGGACGAGAGACTTCGCGAGTACGTGAGGTACACCTTGTCTGAAATACGTTTGCCGATCGTGAGACGCGCGGCAGGGTCCAGCCGCGACGAGTTCGCGTTCGGCGTGACCAGTGACGGCGTCAACTGGAACGTGTCGACGCCGAAGGTCTGCTCCGCCACACGCCCGATCTCCGTCGTCAGCGCACCGGTCAGTGCGCGCGCCGCGCGCTCGCGCAGCAGCTGTTCCTGCGGCGTCACGGCGCTGTACTGGCTAAACTCCACGTCCTGCCCGGGCGCCACGTCGCTGAAGAGCAGGCTGAGGACCTGCACTTCCGTCAGCGGCGGATCGGAGCTGAACGTGGGCGTGAAACGCGCCATCGTCCCGGTCACGCGCACCATGACGCGGTAGGTCTGGCTTGGCACGCGCACCTGCGTCTCGGTCTGGATGTCGAAGAACGGATCGATGCGCGTTGGGTTGTTGAAGTCGATCGTTCCGCGCGTGACGATGTAGCGCTTCCCTTCGAAGTTGAACTCGCCGCGCTCCACTTCACCGCGGCCGACGAGAATCGGCCGGTCGAAGGTCCCGCGGAGATCGAGGTCGGCGTTGGCGACCAGGCGAACCGTGTTGTTCTCCACGCGCAGCGTACCC
This sequence comes from Vicinamibacterales bacterium, assembly GCA_035764385.1. GTDB lineage: Bacteria > Acidobacteriota > Vicinamibacteria > Vicinamibacterales > UBA2999 > Gp6-AA40. The sequence continues at coordinate 4,306 of DASTZI010000359.1, read as the reverse complement.
GGAATGTTCAAGTGGATGTCGTAGCGGAGTGGCACCGTCGTCTGAATCGACGCAGGCGCCTGTCCAGCCGTGTTGCCGGTCAGATCGATCAGACCGCCGCCCGTGTCGAACCGCCGCGTATAGATCGCGCTGCGAACGTTGACATTGCCGGAGAGCGTCGCCGCGTCCACGGTTCCGAGCAGCGTCAGGTTCGCATCCACGACCGACCGCATTCCTTCCGGATAGCGCAGCCGCATGTTCGTCCCGTTCATCGTCACGTCGAGCCGGCCAGGGCGGTAGCCCTCGATGCCAATGCGGCCACCGAACCGAACAGGACCGCCACCGAGCTGCGCGGTCAGTTCGTCGAGCGTCACGCCCCGTGAGTCGAAGCGGACCACGCCGGCGATGTTTTCGAGCGCGTGCGGCAGATCGAAGTGGCGAATGCGGCCGTCTTCGATTTTCATCGTCCCGGTAACAACGGGCGTTCGCATCGGGCCGTCGAGGGTAGCCTCCAACGTTGCCTGGCCCGTGCTCCGGATGTTCGACACGAAGCCCTGCAGGATGCCGAGGTTGGCGGCCCCGTTGGCGCGCATCGCAATTCGTTCGTTGTGAAGATCGACGACCCCGGAGACGTCGAGCTGGGTTTCGTCGCCAATCAGCCGCATGTCGGTCACGCGGATCGAATGCCGATCGAGCGCCATCCGAATCGGCAGCGCGTTGCGCAGCCGGTAATCGAACAGGCGCATGTCGAGTTTGTCGACCGTCGTATCGACGACGAGGTGATCGATATCGGCAAGCTCGCCAACGACGCGCAGATTGCCGCTGGCGATCGCGGTCGTGTACGGAGAGAGTGCCGGATCGAACGCGCGCAGGTATGGATCGAGCGACGTATCGGAGACCGTGAACGTCAGGTCGGCGTCCATCTGCTCGCTCAAGGCAATGGTGCCCGTGCCGGACACCGCGAGACGGGGCGACGCGGCTTCCAGCTTGAGCGCCATGACGGCATTGGCGATGTTGATATCGCCCGTCACGGTGCCAATGCCTTCGTCGGCGACGAAGAAGTCGCGAACCGTGGCGTGCACCTCGTAGCGCGGCGAATCGAAACTGCCGCTGCCGCCTGCGCGAAAGTCGAGCAGGCCCGACAACGGCGGCGTGTTCGGCGACTGCACGACGGCGAGGCTCTCGACCGGAATCCGTTGCGCGTCGAAGTTGAATTGATAGGTACCGTCCCAGCTGATGTAGGCGGCACCCGTTCCGCGACCGCCACCTTTCACCACTACGATGTTGTCCAGCCGTACGCCTTCACCTTCCAGCCGCAGGCCGGCATTCGCGGTTTCAAACTTCTCGTGGTACGCGGTTCCATCGGCGATCTCCATCGTGCCGAAACCGAGGGGCCGCGTGTACTGCCCGTAGACGTGAAATTCGCCAGAGAGCAGTCCTTCAACCGGATATTCGTCGAGCGAGAAGGCGTGCCGAAGATCAACCAGGGGCCGTTTCACGATGCGGACGCGCGCGTTGATCTCTTCGCCCGCATCCGAACGCGGAAACCCAAGTGAGAAGCGGCCATCGGCGTCGATGCTGGAACCGTCGGTTGTAATCACCAGGTCCTTGACGTCCGCATAGCTGTTCTCGATGGTCGTGGTGCCCTTTGCCGATCCCCACTCCACGTCGAACGCTCGCATGTGCTCGCCGGCGAATAGCCCTTCGATGCGCGGCTTTGAGAAGCTGTTCAGCATGACGCCGTCAAACGTGCCGTAGCCGCCGATCGGGATCGCGTTAGTGGAATTGCCGAACGCCGTCATCAAGCTCGCGAGAAGACGGTCGCTCTCCTGCCAGTCGGAACTGCTGACGTGAAACGGGATGCGCGAGCTCTCGCCGTACGCGGTGTGACCCTCGAATTCGACGTAGGTACTCGGCGTCGCGAAGCGGCTGCGGCCGAGCTCGATCCCGTCGGGATCGAACGCGTAGGCAATGGTCCCGTCAAACGCAAGCGGCTCCGCTGGAAGCGTGTTGTCGAATGGTCCCCAGAGTTTGCCAAGCCGCTCGCGCGCTTCAATCCGCTCGACGGGCATGCGCGAGCTCATCAGCTCAGTTCCGGGTGGAGCGTCGACGTGCATCTCACCGTCGCCACGATGCTGCGAATACTTGCCGAGCGGCCATTCGAGCAGGTTGCGGCCGGTCGCGCGTCCCGCAAGGCGGATTCCCTTGATCTCGAAGAGGTCTGTGAACGCGGCCAGATCGACGTTGGAGTACTGGGCGTCGAAGGTCGCGATCGCGGGCTTCCCGTCAACGCCGAGCGGCGCCATCTTGTAGCTGAACTTCGCCTCACCTCCGTAGAGCGTGGCCGTGGCGTTGGTCACTTCCATCCGCTCCGGCACCCAGAGCACCGATCCGCGCAGATCGCCGAACCGGTACTGGTTGACGCCGGCAACGGGACTCGTGAAATCACCTTTGAGTTCGCGCCCCGTCCGCGTCTTGCCATTCGGCAACTGCTCCTTGAACAAATGGAAGGTGCCGGTGAAATCACTGGTGCCTGACACGGTGAACTTGTCATGCGCGAACCAGATCGCCTTCTCTGTCGGAAAGTCGATCTTCGACTTGATTCGATAGATCTGTTCGGGCCAGTTGCGCAGATCGACAATGCCGGTGAGCTGCGAATGCGCGCCGTCGGTTGTCAGATCGAGCGCGTCGAGCACGACCTTGCCATCCTGGATATGGAACGTCGTCACCATGTCCGCGCGCATCGGTTCGTAGTTCTGGAATTTGACGGTGCCTTCGGAAAACCGCGCCTGGCCGCGGTACTGCGAAGCGGGCCGGGCAACGGTCACGTTGAGGTTGCGCGCAACAGTGCTCCACGGCGTGCCGTGATCGTCGAAGGTAAACTGCCCGCGTGACGCACGCACGTACTGCAGCGTCGTGGTCCAGTCACTGTTCCCGCTGGTGGTTCTCGTAAATCTCGGGAAGTTGTTGCCGCCACCGTCGAACAGCTCGACGTACATGTCCCAGTCGGACATCTCAATGGCGTCGAACACGATTTGATGATTGAAGAGCGTGCTCCACGGCATCGAGACCTCGATGCGCTTCGCTGTCAGGAACGGCCGCGCCTGCGGCGTCATTCCGTCGATCTTCAGGTTCTCGACGACATACGTCCCACGCCAGAGATGGACGGAAAGCCCACCGATGTGCATCGGACGTTTGAGATAGTTCGAGGCGGCGACTTCCGCCCGCGCGCGCAGCGCCGGACCGAGATCAACCGTGATGCTGGTGACAAACGCGACGGCCACGGCGCAGGCCAGCGTCACCACGACACCGCGTACGATGCGCCGCGTCCTCCTGGTCAGAGGATGCTGGAAAACGGTCAGAGCTGAGCGGAAATTCAAAATTCACCATTCAAGATTCACACACCCGATGCGCGCGAGTTCGCGTGGGCATCGTGTGTGTTGAACCTTGAATCACTCCAGTATCACCAGTATCGCACCTGCCTCGACGGAGGCTCCTTCCGTGACGCGAACTTCGCTGACGGTCCCCGCAGCGCGTGCCCGCAGCTCGTTTTCCATCTTCATCGCTTCGACGACGACTACCCCTTGGCGCGGCTGGACCTCGTCTCCTGGCTTGACCAGCAATTTGACGATCTTCCCAGGCATCGGCGCCGTGACCCGCTGCGGTCCCCCGTCGGAGGCGGTGGAGGCGGCCGTTTCCGCAGTCCGTCGCATCCGGTTTATCGACACCTCGACGGGAACTCCGTCGATGTGAACCGTCATCCCGCCTTCGGCGGACGATGAAAAGGCGACCTCGTGGCTTCGCTTGGCGCCTTCGGGATCGTTGGGGCCGGCTTTAGCCGGCCCGCCGGGCCCAATGAGCACTGACCAAACGCTGTCTATTACCTTGACGTCCACATTGTGCTGGCGGCCGTCCAGTGAGACGAGAAATGTGTCCCCGATCCGGCTGATATCGACCGCTCGCGTGCGGCCGTCGGCGGTGACATGAAGCTTCACGCGCGGAGCGCCTCGTCGCGGGCACGCGCCTTCCACTGGCTTGCGCGCGGTTCGTTGGCCCGGTCCGAAAGGACCCGGCCTCCACTGCCGGGATGCAGAACGGTCTTGATCGCCGCCGCGATCACCGCGACGTCGATTCGATCGTCGTCTGCCGACGTGAACGGCTCCCCCGCGCGGGTGCGAAGAAGTTCGTCCAGATAGGCCGTGTGGAAGCGAGCGTCGACGAAATCGGGCTGCTCGAGCATCCAACGAAAGAACGGAATGCTCGTCTTGATGCCGACGACGTCGTATTCGCGGAGCGCGCGGCGCATACGCGCGATGGCCTGCGGGCG
>DASTZI010000358.1:0-8644 GCA_035764385.1 Vicinamibacterales bacterium | reverse complement strand
AAAAGAGTTACAGCTCGAGGGGACTGGAAACCGGTGGATCCCCGTGGACAACACCCGCAAGATTGCCGGAATTTACGCAAAGATACGCAACATCTGAGAGTCCTGGCCGTGGCACGAATCCTGAATTGTTGGAGGCCAGAAGGGCGGGTTACTCAGATGGCTGACACGAACCAGATCTCCGCCGCACCAGTGCAGAAGGTGGTGGTTGTCAACGGCAACACCGAAGTGCTCGGGATGCTCGAGACGGTCCTGGACGCCGGCCGCTACGACATGGTGTTTGTCGAATCGAGTGACCGCGCCTACTCGCAGATCAAGAAAGTCGTTCCAAATCTCGTGATTCTCTGCACCCGCATCGAGGAGTTGGAAGGCTTCCAGCTGCTGACGATGCTCAAGCTTGACCAGGAGACGAAGAACATTCCCATCCTCACGTATACGACTGAATACGAGGGACAGGATTTCGACTCCGCCATTTCGCAGCTCGCCGAGGACGAGGAAGAGTTTCTTCCGCCTCAGCGTCCCGCGCTGCGGATGAACTAAGCCTTCGCCGGAGGGCCGACCGCAGGGTCGGTCCTACCCTCTCTCAGCTCGTGTCTAACCCTGGCGCCCTTTCAGATATTGGAGATAGTCGCCGGAGTCGATTCGCTCGGCATGCTCGAGCCGCGCGTTGTAGAAGTACGCCCAGACATCGACAATAGGGCCGTCGTCCAACGTGACCGGCGTAAGTCGGCGCGAATAGAGACTCCGATCTGGTTCGGCCGCCCTGTAGCCTTCGATTTCGTCCAGCACCGGCAACACCAGGGCGGCGTTTGCCATCTCGTACACCTCGCCGCGCACGCGCGCGTTATCCGCAGATACCGCCGCTGGATACAGGCCAAGATCGAACAGTGCAGCCCCGATGCTCCCGTGCCCTTTGAACGTCAACTGCGAATCGACCCTGATCCGACCGGGCCTGTTGAACGGCGCCATCAGGGTGCCGTAGAAGAAGATCAGGTGGCTCACTGACGCCGCGGTGTTGCGGGGCCTCGCTGCGGTGGACCCGCCGGTGTCAGAAGGTCGAGTGCCGCAGGCGTGACGTCGAACGAGAGCGACACAGACGTACCGGCAGCCGTCAACGCAACCGAGTCGAGCATGCTCCTGTAGGCGGGATCACGCGCGCCCTGCAGCCTTGCCAGCGCGAGAAACCCCTGAACGACGTCACGCAAGCTCTCCGCTGACTGGACGTCACGCGCTTCCGCGCGCACGCGCCCGTGCAGGCCGGTGTCGACGCGGCCGCTCGCGGCAAACCAGTTGATCGGCGGAAGTTGATTCATGACGGCGGGAGGGAACGGTGTGCGTCCGGAGGCGCTGTCCAGCTTCGCAACGCTCCACGCCGTGCCGTCACTCACGTCGTTGACGAGCGCCATGAACTCGCTATTCGAACCGATCGCTGCGGCGGCGCCCGCCTTCGCGTCGAGAGCACCGCGCACCGTCGTCTGCGGACCAAAGAGCAGAAGACCCGGCTCCGCGAAGGCAAGAGCGGTGTCGCTTGTCGCATTGGTAAGCGTGATAATGCGCTTGCCTCTGTATTGATCGACTTGCCCGCCGCGACTGCGCATCAGACTCTCTATGCGGTTGCCGTCGAAACGTCCTCGCGCAATCAGCAAGGAGGCGTCAACCCGTTCCTGCAGAGCATCGACGCCGCTGGACGCGACCAGCACGCCATCCACATCGGTGTCGAAACGAATCCCAGTTCGCGCCTCGAGGTCGTCGGACCCTGCCGCGGGCCCGGTATGCTGAAGCTGCCGGATGCGATCGTGGAAAGGCGAATTCATCAACCCACGAACGTCGGCGTACGCCACCATCAGGGCCGTCGCCGGCACGTACGCGAGCTCGTCAGTGGCAGCGGCTGCCGACACACGGGTCGCCCACGCAACCAGGCCGGTAGCCAGCGCCACAATCAGCACGCCGGCGGCTGCGAACAGAAACACCCGGGTGCGCTTTTTCATCGGGAACTCCTTACCGTCACCGATTATACGAGTCGTGGCGGCGCGTCGGTTTCAATCACCGCTCGACTACATACTCGCGTCGTTCTATCGTGCGCATCGCGAGCCACAGCGCAGCGATGGTCGTGGTCAGCAAAGCTGCCACACTGGTCGTATCGGCCTGAAGGTAATGCGCGATTGTGAAGCGCCCCAAGTATCCAGGCAGAACCGCGGCCAGCTGTTCCCACCCGAATACAAACAAGAGGCCCCCGACAAGCGGCCGCCTGAACAAGACGCCCGCCCACAGGAAGACAGCACCATATGCAGCAAGTCCCAGTGCCAACACTCCGAGGTGGCGAACGAACGTCCCGAACTGCGGCGCCATGTCCTGAAACGGCACCATCACCATGAACACCACCGCCGCCGAGGGAAGCACGACGGATGTCACGCACAGGAGGTACGCCAAATACTTGCCGAGCACGATGGCGCCGCGCGGAATCGGCCGGACGAATAAATAGGTAATCGTTCTGTCCTCTACCTCGTCGGCGATGAGCGAGGTGCCGTAGAACACGCCGATGGCGGGGACGATGAATCGTAGATACAGCGCGGCGATCGCCGTGCTGAATACAGCTTCGCTCCCGATCTGGCGGCCATTGATCTGAACGACTGCCGAGCCGGAGGACAGCGTCAGACGGGTCACCAGCGCCAGCAGGACGGGCGCGGCCGCCGCGAGAGCAAGCACCGCCGTGCGGCGCGCCCAGAGCATCTGCCCGAGTGCGAGCTCGAACACGCGCCGCGTGGACGCCAGCAGCGACGCCCTCATTGCTTCACCAAATACGAGAACACTGCCTGCAGGTTGTCATCCGGCGAGGTGACCTCGTCGACCGACCCAGCTTCACCTGACGCGGCAACTTCCGTGAGCCGCGCATAGAAGGAATCCGGATTCGCGGTTTCAACGATCAGCGCGTCCCCCTCGAACCGGAAGCTGGAGACGTCGTCGTCGACGAGCAACCGCTTGGCGAGGCCCCGCGGATCTGCGGCGCGAATCGAGATGCGGTGCGGATGAGCGTCAATCAGCGCGCGGATTTGATGAACATCTCCTTCCGCCACGATTCGCCCGTTGTGCACGAGCACGATCGTGGCCGTCATCGCCTCGATTTCGTGAAGCACGTGGCTCGACACGATGACGCTCTTGCCGGCGCTGGCCCACCGCCTGATGAGACCAATCGTCCGGCGCCGCATCAACGGATCCATGCCGCTCAGCGGCTCGTCGAGCACGAGCAGCTCGGGATCGTGCACGATCGCCTGCGCAAGCTTCACACGCTGCCGCATCCCCTTGCTGTAGCCACCGATCTTCCGATCGGCGACGTCCAGCAAATCCACGGTGTCGAGCGCCGTGGTTGCGGCAGTGGCGGCTGCGGCGTCGTCCATGCCGTGAAGCCCCGCGAGTGCCGCAACCCAGTCGCGACCGGTCATGTGCTCGTAGAAGGCGTCCTGCTCGGGGCAGAAGCCGAGGCGGCGGTACTGGGACGGGTTTCCCCAGATCGGTGCGCCGAAGACACGGATCGTGCCTGCACTCGGCCTGAGCTGCCCGGTGATCAGCTTCATGAAGGTGGACTTTCCGGCACCGTTGGGCCCCAACAGGCCGGTGACGCCAGGCGGAATGGAAATCGTGACGTCGTTAAGACCCGAAACCTGGCCGTACCACTTCGACAGGTGATCCGCGCAGACGATCATGCGACGACGTCGACGGCACGAACACGCCGCTCGAGGACCGCAACACAGACGGCCATCAACGTCACGATGGCGATGAGCGCGATGGTCACCGGGATCTCCGGCTCGATCCCGAACAGGGCGTCGGTGATGACGAGGAGCGTATTCTGGGGCGACAGCAGCACCCAGCCGGCCGCCCCGGTTGCGGTCTGCAGCACACGCTCGATGGTGCCGGCAAAGATCGTCACGAGCGCGTACAGCATTGCCGCAAATCTCCGGCTTCGCGAGAGCGACGACAGGGCGAGCATCATCATCGACGCGAGCGCGACCTGCAGCGCCGCTGTGATGGTGATGGCCGGAACGAGCCTGGGATGGGTGGATACAAACTCCAGACTGCCGCTGAAGAGTACCTGCAGCATCAGCAGCATCATTGCCGGAACCCACGTGACGGCGATCAGGAAGGCGGCGAGTGTCGCCAGTTTTCCCACGATGTAGTCGTGCCGGGTGATCGGCTTCGACAGATAGAGTTGCAGCGCATTGGCCTGTCGATCGCTGGCGATCAGGCCGGCGCCGGCGTAGATGGTGATGAAGAAGACGAAGAGCCGCTGCTGGGTCAGGAAGCCGTGGAACGTCTCTTCTGATGGCGCGAAGAAGGCCGCGCGAGCGAACGTCGTACCGAAATAGATCTGCACGGCGCGTACGACGAACAGCAGCCACGCGACCAGCAACAACGCCAGAAACCGACGCTCGCGCAAACGCGCGATGATCCCCGCACGTGCGATGACTGACCAGCTGCGAGCGCGCAGGAGCCGCGCGCCGGCGTAGCGACGGTAACCCTGATCGTGGATGGGCATCCTTACATGCCCCTAATCGCCGAGTGCCCGGGCGAACACGTCCTCGAGCGATGGCACGCTCGCGCGGAAGTGTCGGACCTGCACGCCGTGACGGGCGGCGACTTCGAACAGCACCTGCGCCGGGCGGCCCGCCGGTACGAACACGCGCATGACATCGCCGGATTCGTCGTGGCTTTCGATGCCGACCTCTCGAAGGGCCTCGATGAACCGCTTCTCATCACCCTTGACGCGCAGCTCGAATACGCGCGCGGAGTCGCCTTTGAGCGCGGCAATCGGGCCGTGCGTCGCGACCACGCCCTTGTGCAGCACCACGACGTGGTCGCAGGCGGCCTCCACGTCGGGGAGGACGTGTGACGAGAGGATCACTGACATCCGATCGGCAACGTCGCGAATCAACGCGAGCATCTCGTCACGACCCTTTGGATCCATGCCATTGGTTGGTTCGTCGAGCAGCAGCAGATCCGGATCGTGCACCAGCGCCTGCGCCAGCTTGATGCGCTGCTTCATCCCCGTCGAATAGGTCTCGACGTTGCGATATCGCGCCTCGCCAAGACCGACGTAAAAGAGGACTTCATGGGCGCGCTGCATCGCGTCGGCGGGTGGAAGACCACAGAGCTCGCCGCAGTAGGCAACGAAGGAGACCGCATTCATACCGGGAATGTGCGTATCGTTTTCCGGCATGTAGCCGACGTGCGCGCGAATCGCCAGCGGCGCCTCCGCAACGTCGCGTCCAAGTACGCGCATCACGCCGTCCGCAGGGCGCAGCAACCCGAGCAACGCCTTGATGAGCGTGCTCTTCCCTGCCCCATTCGGACCAAGCAGGCCTGTGGCGCCCTCCGGAAACGCAACGCTGACGCTGCGCAGCGCCTGATGCGAACCGTAACGGACCGTGACATTCTCCAGAACGACGGTCGAACCATTCGAACGCTCCGAACGATCTGTGTTCACAATGTTCCGCGCAGGCCGAGCGCGTCCGCTCGCTCTCGCATGAACCGGATGACATTACCGATGTGTTCATCCAGGGGAAGGTTCAATGCCTCAGCGCCGCGGCGCAGATCGTCCCGCGAGACGTTGCGTGCAAATGCCTTGTCCTTCATGCGTTTGACGACCGAGGCGGGCTCGAGATCGAGGATGCTCTTCGACGGGCGCACCAGCGACGCGGCGGTCACAAATCCTGACATCTCGTCGCACGCATAGAGCGTCTTTTCGAGCTTGCTCTCACGCGGCACACCCGAGTAGTCGGCATGGGAAAGAATCGCACGCGTCACCCACTCCGGATAGCCACGCCGCTGCAGCTCCTCACATCCGCGAAACGGATGGTCGGCGGGCGTCTGATACCGTTCGTAATCGAAATCGTGCAGCAGTGCGACGAAGCCCCACGCGTCTTCGTCCTCACCGAACTGACGGGCGTACCCGCGCACTGACGCCTCGACCGCGAGCGCGTGCTTCCTCAGGCTTTCAGTTGTGGTCCATTCGGTGAGCAGCGCCCACGCAGCGTCGCGCGTCAACAGGGCATCCATGGCTACCTCACAGGCCGCGGCGCTTCGCGCGCGAGCGTCAGACCGCGCTGAATGACCGACGTGGCCTTGTCGGTCAATGCGTACTCGCCGAGCGTCGCCGGGTCCACCCAGAGTGCCGCGTCGACGTCAGAACCGGCCTGAAGCGACCCGTCCGCCCGCCAGCAGAGGTAATCGATCAGGACGAAGTGATAGCGCACCCGACGTTCCTCATCGCGCATGATCCGGTCAAACACTTCGATGACAGGGCCGACATCGACACGCAGCCCCGTCTCCTCGAGCATCTCGCGCGCGAGCGCCGATTCCAGGGTCTCGCCAATCTCCACCATTCCGCCGGGGAGGCTCCACTGGCCTTTGAGCGGCTCGTACTTCCGCCTGATCAGCACAACCTTGCCATCGTCAACGATCACGGCGCCGACGCCCACGATGGGACGCTCCGGGTACTGTCGCGTATCGTTCACTCTTCTGTCTTCTCGCTTCTCAGTTCGCGTTCACCGCCGAACTCCGAACTGCGAACACAGAACCGAACTTGAATAATGAACACGAACAGAGAACATAGAACACAGAAGGGTGAAATGCACTATTCGCCCATCACCTTCACGACGACGCGCTTTCGTCGCTGGCCATCGAACTCGGCGTAGAACACCTGCTCCCACGGACCGAGATCGAGGTGACCGCCTGTGATCGGCAGCATCACCTGATGACCCATGATCGTGCGTTTCAGATGTGCGTCCGCGTTGTCTTCCCCGGTCTGGTGGTGCCGGTAGTCGAGCCCCGCGGGCGCCAGCTTCTCGAGCCACACCTGAAAATCGTGAATCAGGCCGTTCTCCCAGTCATTCACATAGACACCTGCGGTGATGTGCATGGCCGACACAAGCACCATGCCTTCCTTCACACCGCTTTTCTGGACAATTTTCGCGACGTCGTCAGTGATGCGGACAAACTCCTGCCGCTTCTTCGTGTTGAACCACAGGTATTCTGTGTAGAAAGTCATTCACCGTAGGGCGGGTCCTTCTGGATCCGTCACATCGGATCCCTTCGGACTCCACCAAATCAATCAAAGTGCGAGACTGGCTTCGGCATTGATGTCGACCTGTGCATCAAATCCTGCACGAAACCGCCGCAGCCCCGCCGCAGCAATCATCGCCGCATTGTCCGTTGACAGCACGAGGTCGGGGACGAAGACGGGCAGTTGTTTCGCAGCTCCCGTCGTTTCCGCTTCGGCACGCAGACGGCTGTTCGCCGAAACACCACCGGCGATACCGACACTCCGGGCCTGATACCACCGTGCCGCCTCGAACAGCCGATCGAGCAGCGCCTCGACAACGACGCGCTGAAAGCTCGCACAGATGTCGGCTGTCTCGCGGTCCGGCAACGGATCGGCGGGTGTGAGCCCAAGGGCGTTACGACGCGCCGCGACATGTCTCAGCACGGATGTCTTGAGCCCGCTGAAGCTGAAATCACGTGTCCCCGGAAGTTCGGGGGCATTGCGATCCGCATGCGTCAACCGGATGCGCGGAAATGCGACCGCGCGATCGTTGCCCGCCCTGGCAAGGCGGTCGATGACGGGCCCACCCGGATACCCGAGGTGCAGCAGTTTCGCGACCTTGTCGTAGGCCTCTCCAGCCGCATCGTCGCGGGTGCGGCCGAGCAGTTCGTAGGCACCCGCCTTCGAGATGCGGTACAGGCTGGTATGGCCCCCCGATACGACGAGTACGACCGCAGGCATCGGCATCTCGCCGCCCTGCAGGACAAGCGATTCTACGTGTCCCGCGAGGTGGTGCACAGGAATGACCGGGACACCGCGCGTCCAGGCAAACGCCTTCGCGAACGACACGCCGACGAGCAGCGAACCGACCAGACCGGGACCCTGCGTCACCGCGACGGCGTGAATGCGCGGACGGTGCGCGTCATCGAGCGCACGCTCGACCACTCCGCAGATGTCACGAATGTGCTGCCTCGCGGAAAGTTCCGGCACCACGCCGCCCCATTCCTGATGAATCGACACCTGCGAGGCGACGACGTTCGAGCGAATCCGCCATGGTCTGGCCACATCGCCGGTCTCCTCGACGACGGCCGCCGACGTCTCATCACACGAGGTCTCGATGCCGAGCACAATCACCGAGATCCCGCCACGATTTGGACGTCGTTGACGAGTGCGGCCAGCGATTCGTGGTACGGCGCGCGTGCGACACCACGCTCGGTGATGATCGCCGTGACGTATTTCGCGGGCGTGACGTCGAAGGCCGGATTACGGACACGCGCGCCTTCCGGCGTCAGTCTATTCGGACCGACGTGGGTCACCTCGCGTTCGTTCCGCTCTTCGATGGGTATCTTCGATCCATCCGGCGTGTTCAGGTCGATCGTCGAGAGCGGCGCCGCGACGTAAAACGGAATGTCGTGCTCCCTCGCGAGTACCGCCACGCCGTAGGTACCAATCTTGTTCGCCACGTCCCCGTTGGCAGCAATTCGATCGGCCCCCACCACGACGAGATCGACATTCCCCATCCGCATCATCGAGGCGGCCATGTTGTCGGTGATCACCGTCGTATCGATGCCGTCTTTGACGAGTTCCCAGGCGGTGAGCCGCGCGCCCTGC
>DASTZI010000357.1:0-2485 GCA_035764385.1 Vicinamibacterales bacterium | reverse complement strand
GCTTCATGATAATCGCCGCCACCGGAGCCGGGACGTCCGCTACCCGTTCGCCAGGCGCCTTCGGCTCTCGCGCTATGTGACAGTGCACCCACTCGATCGGTTCGGCAGCGGTGAATGGCAGCAAGCCCGTCAGCATCTCGTAGAGCGTCACACCGAGCGCGTAAAGGTCGCTCCGACAATCAATCGAGCGGTTCATGCGGCCCGTTTGTTCGGGCGCCATGTAGGCAAGCGTGCCCGCGATCGTCTCTGGAGGCTCCGGCGCCTGTCGCTCGCGGGGAAGTCGCGAGGCAATGCCGAAGCCGGTCAACCACACCTGACCAGTCGCGGGGTTGACCAGGATGTTCGCCGGCTTGACGTCTTTGTGGATGATCCCTCGTCGATGTACCTCACCTAGTGCCGCAGCAAGACCAGCGGCGAGCCTCAGAAAAAGGCCCAGCTCTAAAGCAGGTTCCGCGGACGGATGCCCACTGAAAGGGTGGCTGACGGTAGGCTTCGCGCGGAGTCGCGCCAGTGACTCGCCTTGCTGGTCCTCGAGGATCAAGGCCGAACGGCCCTCGTATTCCGCCAGCGCGAGCGGCCGCAACGCGCATGTCGAATCAAGATCGTCCCGGAGAGCCAGTTCGTGCTCCAGCATCCGGACATGAACGGGCAAGGGATGCTCCGAGGCCAGTACGGATACGAGGATTGATGGTGGATCCGGTGTCGGACTTGCCGTGGTCCGCCCTCGGCACAGCACGAACTCGCCGTCCTGATGAAGCGTCGCCAGCGTGTAACGCGACAGATCCATTCCGAGATTCCCGACCGTGACTATTGATTGGTCGCTTGCTCGCACTCCTCCGCCCGAGGTGCCTCGAGCAATCCGGGCCATCGTAGGTCTATTAAAAAATATTGTCGACTGATACCTTCGCATGGAAAGGTGGCGCAGGGTGCCTTCGGCCACCCCGGTGATCAGAAGCGTCTAGTTGTGAGGGGGTCCCCCATCGGGGCGTCAGACGCCGTGTGCTTCGCCAAGTGCTGGCCGAGACCAGCTTCATAAGCACCCGCCCCCGTCGCTCGAACACGCGCTCGCGGATCGAGCCAATGGCCGAGGACCCGTTCTCATTGCCGACGACGAACTCGTCACCTGGACCAAACGAATCGGGCGCTTGCGCAACAGATTCGCTGGATTCGTTAAGGCAAATTCTCGCTAGACGGTGCCATCGTTGCGGGTGATTCGTCGAGATCCCGAAGCGGTTCGTGAACGTGCCGCCGCGTCGAACTTTGCCAGGACCTGAGCGATCTCGTACCGCGTCGTGCTCCTAGCACGACTGCGTGCCGCACGATCGACCGGTAGGAAGGTCGCGGAGACGTGCCTTTGCTGCTCCTCACGCTGGCGGTGGTCGTCGCCGTTGGCAGTGTTCTCCTACATCACGGTGTTCGCTGCCGGCTCGATGATTGGCATCGCGATCATGAGCTTTCTAGTCGGTGTGCCCGCCCGCCTGACGGTGGACGACTTCGCGTGCACCATCCCGCGAAGGAGGGTCGAGAATTCATTCACCGTTGCCTCTTGGTTGTCGCAGGAGCGGGCGAATCATCTTCACAAGCCGCGCGTTGCAGGACTGGCGTTCTCGCCCTCGCCAACTGGCGCAAATCACGCGCTCTCGAAACCAAACTTGCGAAGCCGACCATAGAGCTGCGTCCGCGATATCCCGAGCTGCTTGGCCGCCCTCACCTTGTTGCCATCGGTATCTCGCATGGCTCGTTCAACCGCTTTTCTCTCAAGGGTCTCCAGGTCAGTGATGCGTGACAGTGGAACGTCCTTCGTGGTTCGGAGGCAGAGGTGCTCGGTGTCGATGAACGGGCCATCGCACATGATGAGAGCGCGCTCGAGCACGTTTCGCAGCTCCCGGACATTGCCGGGCCACTCGTGACGACGCAACGCCTCTCTCGCTGCTGGTGTCAATCCCGTCTCGGCGCCTCCGAACTCGCGGAGAAAGCCTGCCGCCAGCGGCAGAATATCGTCGCGCCGCTCGCGCAGAGGAGGAATGTGAATGTCGAACACGTTCAAACGGTAATAGAGATCCGCACGGAACTCCCCATGCACAACCGCATCATCCAGATTTCGATTGGTGGCGGCGATGATTCGGACGTTGACGCGGACTGGCCGCGTGCCTCCGAGCCGCAGAAACTCACGCTCCTGGAGCACTCGCAGGAACTTCGCCTGCGCCGGTGGCGTCATCTCGGTGACCTCGTCGAGGAACAGCACCCCGCCCGCGGCCAACTCAATCTGGCCCGGCTTCGACTGCTGCGCGCCAGTGAACGCTCCACGCTCAAAACCGAAGAGCTCGGACTCGAGGAGCTGCTCCGGCAACGCCGCGCAATTGATAGCCATGAAAGGGCCGCGGGATCGTGGTGACCGTTGGTGGATGAATCGCGCGATGACTTCTTTGCCGGTACCAGACTCGCCTTGCAGGCACGTGGTCGCCTCACTAGCTGCAACCTGCGT
>DASTZI010000356.1:0-32239 GCA_035764385.1 Vicinamibacterales bacterium | reverse complement strand
GCCTTGCTGCTGGCGACGACGTGGCGGATTCAGCGGTTGTCGAGCGCTGCGGCGAAGGTCCCCTCTCATGCAGCTGCCGCTCCATCAGATCGAGGCGGCGACGAACCTCGATCAATTCGCGGCCCAACTGAAGCATGCGGACGAACGACAGCACCGGCAGCAGCAGGTACGCGAGAGCGAGCAGACCGACGAACCCGAGAAACGCCATGCAGAGGTAGTTAGATATGAACGGTGATCGTCACGGAACCGTCAATGCCGGATGCTATTATCCGCGCGTGAATCTTAGCCGGTGGTTGTGGATCCCGGTGATCCTGGGTGCCAGTCTTTCAATCGCGAGTGTCGGCGCGTTGCAGCCCGCGCAGGCCCCGACGGCCACTTCAGCATCGGCACCGGTACGCGCGATTGAACCTCCGGCCACCCAGCTGCCCGACGAACCCGCTTCCGTCCGCGTGACAAGATTCTCGTTCGTCGCCTACGGCGATACCCGCAGCGCCAGCGATCCGAACATGCCGGGCGACGGCCGCGTCATTCAAGCTGAACACAGCCGTCTCGTCGACCGCGTCATCGCCAAATCGCGTGACCTCGCGTCGACGCCGTTCCCAGTCCGTTTCGTGCTGCAGTCGGGCGACGCCGTCCTGCGCGGAAACGACGCGGCGATGTGGAACGTCAGCTTCACCCCGATCATCGAACGCCTGACACGGTCAGCCAACCTGCCCTACTTCTTCACGGTCGGCAACCATGACGTTCCCGGCGGCGAAGGCGGACGAACGCAGGGGCTGCAGAATACGTTGACCGCGATGTCGAAGTTGATTCCCGCGGAAGGTTCGCCGCGACGACTGAAAGGCTATCCGACCTACGCGTTTGGATACGGAAACAGTTTCTTCATCGCGCTCGACTCGAACATCCCGGACGATGCGCTGCAGATCGCATGGGTCAGCGATCAGCTCGAGCATCTCGATCGCGCGCGATACCGCCACGTGGTCGTGTTCTTTCACCACCCTGCGTTTTCGTCAGGGCCCCATAGTCGAACGTCTGGCCCTGGTGGCGACCAGAAACTGGCCGACCGCCCTGAGCCACAGACCGTCACCATTCGAAACGTGTGGCTGCCATTGTTCCGGAAACATCATGTGGACCTCACAATCACGGGACACGATCACCTGTTCGACCACTGGGTCGAGCACTATGTGGATCGGGGCACGACGTACCGGATGGATCATGTGGTCACCGGCGGCGGTGGCGCGCCGACGTATCTGTATGCCGGCGAACCCGACTTGCGGGGGTATGTGACGGCCAACGCGGCGCAGGCCGTTCGTCTCGATCACCCGATGAAACCCGGCGTCACGGCCGATGCAAACCCGCACCATTTCGTGACGATTCGCGTGGATGGCGATCGCCTGTCGCTTGAAGTCACGGGGATCGGACCCGCGGATTACAAGCCGTACAACGGGCGCGCGACTATTTCTCTGAACGACGGCTCGACTTAGAGGGGTCGCTTCCTCTCAATCAACACGTCCCACCATCCGAAGTGGACCGCCAGGATGTGATCCAGTTCGCGGGTCTCGGCGTTGGTCTCGGCCTGACCCTCGGTAGGCAGGCAATAGGCCGCGTGACGCGAGGCAGCAAGCATGTGGCGGACGCCATCGGAGAAGCCCTGCCCCGCGTAGGCGATGCAGCCGGCCATCGGAAGCGCCAGTAGGTCATCGAGCGCGTACGGAATCTTTTCGTCCACCGTCCCCTGGCTGTCCTGATACTTGCATTCGATGGCGAACGCTCTCTGTGAGTCGTCGGCCACGCAGAAGATATCGATGCAACGGTTCTTCCCGATGATCGTCTTCCCAATCCGAATCTCGCGATACACCTTGAGCGAGCGTGGCGCGAACCGACGCGCCACGTACGCGGCGACGAGGTTCGCGTAATCGGCGCCCGTCATCCTGAAAACGGCACCGGGCAGTTTCTGCTGATAGTCCATCAGGTGCGCGGCGCGATCGTATCGAGCAAATCCGGCTGCTCGGGGGCGTCGAGCGTGATTTCCGGCGGAACCCGACCCTCGCCGAACTCGTGCAGACGCTGCGCCGCAATCCGTACGGCCTCCGGATTCACGTCGTTACCGAGAAACCGTCGTCCCAGGCGGAGGGCCGCAATCCCGACGCTGCCAGACCCCATGAATGGATCGCACACCACATCGCCAGTGTTTGAACTCTGGCGAATGAGCACGTCGGCAATCTCGGCCGGCTTTTCCGCCGGATAGCCACCGCGAATCCGCGGCACGGTGATGATGTCGGCAACGCCACGATCGTTCAGCCGGCGCTTCCCTTTTTCGAAGAACAGAATGAGTTCGTAGCGCGCACGGTAGTGATAGCCCATGCCAATCGTGCACTTGTCCCAGACGAGCGGCTTCCAGAAGCGGAAGCCTGCCTGTTCGGCCTCTGGCTTGGCGATGAACATCGTTTCAGCATCGCAGAGCAGGTAAAAGTGGGAATCCTTTCGCAGCACGCGATACAGCTCGCGGAACAGTTCGCCGAAGCGGGCATTCGGAAAAATCTTGAACCAATCGTTGCTCGACGCCTTGCTATGCTTCAGCCTGGTTGTCGTCCCGACGGCGCGATGCTTCTCGAGCGATTCGTAGGCGGGATCGGTCACAGCCACATCGACCGATTCCGACGTCAGCTCACGCAGCCAGACAACGGCGTCCTGTGCGCAGAGGTCGAAGGGAACAGATTTCACGGGGTGCGACATTTTACGAAATCCCAAATCCCAAATCCCAAATCCCAAATCCCAAATCCAAATGTTGTTCGATGTTGCGACATCAGATGGACAGAGCAGGTCACACCCGGCGTTGGGCATTCGCCTGACGCCTGCGCGTTGTGAGATATGTGGGACAGATGCCCAGTTACCCCTACACCATCGACAACGGCGCCGGTGAGCAGCTGACGTTCATCGGGCTTACGCGGGCCGCGGCCGGTGAGCGAATCGAAGTCGATGGAACGGCGCGGCCTGGCGCCGGCCCGCCAATGCACGTGCATTACCTCCAGGAAGAGCGAGTCCTGGTCGTGTCGGGCCGTGCCGGTTACCAGGTGCCGGGAGAACCGGAGCGATTTGCAGGCCCTGGAGAGGTCGTCGTCTGGCCGGCTGGAACGCCGCACCGATGGTGGAACGCCGGAGACTCGGAGTTGCGGATGACCGGGTGGTGTGCGCCGCCGGGTAACGTCGAATTCTATCTGGCGGCCGTGTTCGCATCGATGAAGGAAAACGGCGGACGTCCAGGCCTGTTCGACGCGGCATTTCTCATGACCCGATATCAAACCGAGTTCGCGATGCTGGAACTGCCGCCTGTGGCGCGCCGGCTCATCATGCCTCTCGTCTATACGCTCGGCCTCGCGCTTGGAAAGTACACGAAATACAAGGACGCCCCGCCGCCGTTCACTGCGGAACAATCACCCACCACGAACCACTAACCACCAACCAGCCCCCGGATACCGTACTGCTCCGACAGCACGGCAAGGTGATGTTCGACGTGGCCGAGGATGATGTAGACGAGCGCGCGAGCGGTGACGAGATGATCGTTCGCGCGGCCGTAGCGTGCCCACGCTTCCGACGGCATCCCTCGTACGAGCGACACCGTCGCGTTCCGGACAGTGACCCACTCGTCGAGCAGGTCAGCGTGCGCGCGGCGGTCGAACGCGCCGCCGGGGGTCGCGATCGTTTCATCGAAGCCGGGCAGCGGCGTTTCATCCCCGCGTCCAATGCGTAAGAGCCGATACGCGAACACACGCTCGTTGTCGGAGACGTGCCCGATGACTTCATTGACGCTCCACTTGCCAGGTGCGTATCGAAATGCCGTCTGCTCACTCGATAATGTCGACAACCGCGCCGTCACTCGATCTCGCTGTGACTCGAGCGCACCGCCGGCGTCCGTGATCGTCTCGACGCGAGCCACGTACCTGCCAGACTCCGGATCGAATTCGTCTGCAATCGGCCGTGGAAGCGCGATGCGGGTCTGCATCGCGTTGTAGTCCGCCAGCATTTCAGGAATTGTCGGGCCGGTCCCGCGTTCCACGCGTGCGATGGCATCGCCGGCGCGAAGCTCCCCTTCACGCGCGACGCTCAGGTAAAAGCCGCTGCGGCCGCTCGCGCGGAAGCGGGCGACCATGTCTCGTTGCCCGAGGCGAATCGCGAGCTTGAAACAGGGCTTCCGGGGTCGAGTGACGACGAGCTCCGTCGAACCGACCTGAAACCGATCGCCAACGCGCACATCGGCTTCGAGCAGCCCCTCGATGGTCAGGCTCTCACCAAATGCACCCCATGGCAGGTCGACGCCAGGCAGTTGCCCGCGCCAGTAGTCGTAATGCTCCGACGGGTACATATAAACGGCGCGTCGTGGTCCACCATGTTTGACGAGGTCCGCCTGCCGATCGCCATCGATGTTCGTGACGCGTACGCGGACGGCGTGCTCGACGCGGGTCTTATATATAGATGTCAGCACCCTGTTGCCAGCGGCATCCGCCACCTGACGCGGCTCGCCGACGTTAACGGAGAGGATTTTCATTTCGAATTGAGTGTACTCATTGACGGCGCGACCGTGCGGCCGCGCACAAGTGAGCGCCATGCGCGCAGTCGAAATGTCCTTACACGGGCAACGGCGTGCAATCGTGCGCGCCCCACACCGGCACTTCGCTTGCGAATAGCTGCCTCGCATGCGAACCCTGGTAGCGGACGACGACCCGATCACGGCAACCATTCTGTCGACGACCCTGGCCCGTGGCGGCATGGACGTGACCGTCGCGCATGACGGTGACGTGGCCTGGCAGCAACTCAACTCGGTGCAGCCGCCCGCGCTGGCGATTCTCGACTGGATGATGCCGAATCTCGACGGCCTCGAGCTGTGCCGCCGCATCCGCAACACGCAACGGCTCGCGGGTATGTACGTGATTCTCGTGACCGGCCGCGACAGCCGTGAAGATCTGGTGATGGGTCTCGGCGCTGGCGCCGACGACTACATGACCAAGCCAATCGACCTCGCGGAGCTGACGGCGCGGATCGGCGTCGGCATTCGCGTCGCGAAGCTCCAGCAGAGCCTCGCGCAAAGCGTGACCGAGCTCAAGGCCACCCGTGACCGCCTCGCGCGGCTCGCGAGCACCGATGCCTTGACGGGTGTCTATTCGCGCCGGTGGTGGTTCGATCTCGCCGAAAAAGAGTTCTCGCGCTCGTGCCGCTACGACCGGGTGTTCGGCCTGCTGATGGCGGATCTCGACCTGTTCAAGCGGATTAACGATACCTACGGCCACGAGGCAGGCGACCGCGTTCTGAATCAGTTCGGTACGATGCTCCGTAAGACCTGCCGCGATTCCGATGTCATCGGGCGCATTGGCGGCGAAGAGTTCGCGCTGCTGCTGCCTGAAACCACCGCGGACGCGGCGCAGCACCTTGCGAGCCGCATCACCGAAGCCTGCCGCTCGATCATCGTCGGCGAATCGGTTGACCAAGTCCGTTGCTCGTGCAGTATCGGGGTGACGGGAGTGCGACCCGACGACGATCGGTTCGACAGCGTACTGACGCGCGCGGACCAGGCGCTCTATGCGGCGAAGCGAGCGGGCCGCGACCAGTGGAGCTTCGCCGCGTAAGGCTCGGCGCTACCAGGGCGGCAGCGTCATATACATGAATTCCTTGACATAGTCGTCGCTCGAGGCCAGCAGTTCTGCTCCGCTTCCGCGAAACAGGATGCGGCCCTCGTGTAACACCATGAACTCGGCGTTCTCGCGTTGCTGCGCGGCATCCGCCGCCACGATGTCCAGCTTCCCGGCGGCCCGTACCGCCTCGTGCGTCGCCACATAGAACGCGTCGCGAATCTGGTGGGTGACGACAATTGACGTCACCGATTCAAGATCCCGCAGCTTTACAATCTCGTCGTCAACCGTGACCGCCGTAATCGGGTCGAGGCCGGTGGTCGGATCGTCGAGCAGCAGCAAATGCGGCTTCGACGCCATCGCTCGAGCGATCGCGACGCGACGACGCTGCCCGCCAGATAGCTCCGAGGGCATGCGGTCGAGGTATTCGCGCAAGCCGACAAATCCCAGCACTTCTTCCACGCGCCGTTGGGACTCGTGCTCGGGCAGGTGCATTTCCTCGTCGAGCCGGTAGCCGACGTTCTCGCTCACGGTCAGCGAATCGAACAGCGCGCTCTCCTGGAACAACATGCCGATGTCGGCGCGGATGCGCAGCAGCTCGGTCTCGCTCATGTTGTCGATGCGCTCGCCGTTCACGTAGATCGCGCCAGTGTCGGGACGCAGGAGTCCGAGAATGAGTTTGAGAATGACCGACTTGCCGGCGCCGCTGGCGCCAAGCAGCATCATCATGCTGGCGCGACCGACGCTGAAGTTGATATCGCGGAGCACCTCATGATCGCCGAAGGCAAGCGACACGTGTTCGAATACCACTGCAGCGTGGTTCATCTATCAGGTCTCAATGGAGGATAGGACTAGGGTACTACTGTCCGCGGACGTGAACACTCGGCGAGCGACCAATCGAAAACGTTCGGTAGATCGCGCGCTTTGGTGAGCCAGCGCAACGGTATAGGCTTTGCGGTCGAGCTGTTCGCCAGCGCAGTTGGGGGTTCCCATGCGCGTAGCGTTCCTGCTTGTCGTCCTCAGTGTCCTTCCGATTCCTGCCTTCGCACAGGCCAATCAGTCGTTCGTTCAAGGCTTCGGCGGACTGCGCGTCGCGAACGCGCCGTCACTGACGCCGACCGCTGGAGGCACGGTTGGCGTCGGCCTCACACCGTACATCCAGGTTATTGGCGAGGTCGGGCACATCAGCGACGTGCTGCCGTCGACGATCGAGACGCTGATGACCGTGTCGCCGGTGACCGTCCACCGCTCCGCTCTGTACGGCGAGGGTGGCGTGCGACTCAGCACCGGACCCGCAGGCCACGTTGGCGTCTATGGCGAGACGCTGTTCGGCGCTGCTCGTCTCAATACCAGCGTCAGCGGTCTCGGCTCGGCACGGACGGATGCGATCACCAACCTCGCCCTGCGCTTCGTCAATACCACCAGTCAGATCGGCGCGTTCGGGACGGGCGTCATCCTGCAGGGTGGTCCAGTCGTGGCGACGCTCGGCTATCGCTACACGCGCTTCTTCGCGGACAACGTGCTGGATACGTTGTTATCGGCCGGCCACTCCGACGTCAACGAGGCGAGAGTGTCGTTCGGTTTTAGATTCTAGGGAGTGCGAAAAGTGCGATAGGTGCAATGTGTGCGAAAGGTGCACCTATCGCACGTATTGCACCCCTCGCACCTTTCGCACCCATCCTCACTTCCCGATCATAAGAATCGTGAACGTCCCTGGAATCGCAGCGCCGCGGCCGGCGCGCCCGCCGGACGCCGCCGGCGGCGCGGGGCCGCGCTCGTCGGCCATCGTGAAGATGTGCCCCGTCTTGCTGTCGAACGCGATCGTCCGTGCGAAATTCATCGTCTGCAAGTTTTCCTCGACCTCGAATGTCGTCGGGCTCGTCTCCTTGACGATGGTGAGCGTGCCGTTGCCCTGGGTGCTGTAGGCCTCCATCGTCGACGGGTTGAACATCTCGCCGTCGGATGCGCCGGCGAGCGGAAGGGTCTTCAGGATCTTCCCGTCCGTGGCGCTGAGGATGACCATCTGCGGTTTTGCGTCCGGCGGATTGCCCGACCTCGCACAGGCGGCGAAGAGCACCTTGTTCTTCGCATCGAGCGCAAGCCCGTTGCAGCCGCCGCCGAGATCGCCAAACGGATAATGCGCGATCGCCTTCATCGTCTTCACGTCCACGACCGTCACGCTCCCCTGCGGATCCTGCATGACGACATACAGCAGCCCTTTGCCGTCGGCAACGCCTTCCTCAGGAACGCCACCGAGATCGATGCGACCGAGCACCGTGCCGTCTTTCGCGTCGATCACCGTTGCGTCCTTGGTCGGGTGGCTGAACACGTAGACCCGTTCGTTGAAGCTGTCGAAGACAATGCCGTCACCCTGCGCGTCGGCGGTGTCGATCGTCTTCATCAACCTTTGCGTTTTTGTCTCGAACATCGACACAGGCCGGCTGCTGGTGAAGCCGTGGCCTGACTTCGGATCGACGGCGGTCCCCTGGCCACCGACACCGTCGATTTCGCCGGCGGGCTCGAGCGTGTCGAGATTGAAGATGGTGAGCCGGGTGCGAACAGTTGACGTCGGCGCGGACCCTTCGGCGCCGGCGGGCACAGCCGGCGCGCGGCGTGGAATGTACAGCCGCCGGCCGGCGACGTCGGCATAGATGTAGTCCCAGTTGCCTTCGCCGCCGACCCGGGCGCTCTTCAGCACCTTGTACGGTCCCGTTGTCGACGGCTGTTGCGCGGATGTAATTGCGACCGAGAGCCCGATCGCGAGCACGAGTGTTGAAGCGATTCGGAGCATATGAGGCCTCCCGGCGCGGAGTCTATACCCAATCTGGTTAGTTGGTCGTCGTTCGTGTGGTGGTCGCTCACGGATTGCCGGTCGATATCACGACATTTGGTCACCAAGAGACTCTCGACGGTCCTCACGGCTGCTCCCGCGCGCGCCAACCGTTGCGGGCCACGGTTTGCACTTTGACGTGAATATGAATCTGAAACATCGCGTTCAACGCATGCGCGTTCTGGTCGCGGTGCTCTGCGCGGTCGCGATCGTGCCCGGCGACGCGTTCGCCGTTGTGTTATCCGCGCAAACGCAGACGCCAACGCAGACGTCTGCCACAGGCGACCAGGCGCCGCGCATCCCGTCCGATCAGCTCGATTCACTCGTGGCGCCGATTGCGTTGTATCCAGACCCGTTGCTGGCACAGACGCTGGCGGCGTCCACGTATCCGTTGGAGCTCATGCAGCTGCAGCAATGGCTCACGAGAAACACGGGATTGAAGGACAAGGCGCTCGCTGATGCTGTGGCGAAGCAGCCCTGGGACCCCAGCGTTCAGGCGATGGCGCCGCTTCCCGATGTGGTCAAGCGGTTGACCGATGACATCCAGTGGACGACCGATCTCGGCAACGCGTTTCTCGCGCAGCAAAGCGATGTGATGGATGCGATCCAGCGCATGCGCCAGAAAGCGCAAGGCACCGGTGCCTTGAAATCGACACCACAACAAACCGTCCAGACCGAGGTCGTCGAGAACAAGCATGTGATCGTGATCGAACAGGCGGATCCGCAGGTTGTCTACGTGCCTTCGTACAACCCTGTGGCCGTCTATGGTCCGGCGGTCTATCCATACCCGCCCATCTACTACCCGTCTTGGAGCGGTTACGCGGCGACGGCAGCCATCTCGTGGGGCGTCGGCGTCGCGATGGGTGCCGCGTGGGGCGGCGGATGGGGCTGGAACACAGGCTGGGGCCATAACGACATCAACGTCAACAACTTCAACAACTTCAATCGCAACGCGAATATCAACCGCGCCGGGAACATCAACGCCAACCGAAGCGGTACCTGGCAGCACAACGCCGCGCATCGCGGCGGCGCGCCGTATCGCGATCGTGCAACCGCGAACAGGTACGGCGGCACTGCGCGCGGCGACTCGCTGACGAATCGCCAGGCTGGCGCGCGGCAGCAAGTGTCGCGGCAGGGCGGCAATGTGCGCAGCGGCGCCGTCGGCACAGCGGGCAGGGCGGGCGGCGGCAATCTCGGCGGCGGCAATCTAGGCGGCGGCAACCTTGGTAATCGCGGCGGTGCCGGCGGCGGCAATCTTGGCAATCGCCCAGGTGCCGGCGGCGGCAATCTTGGCGGCGGCAATCTCGGCAATCGACCGAGTCAACTCCCCTCCCGTCCGAGCGGGGGCAATCTTGGAAATCGACCCACTCAGCTCCCCAGCGGAGGTGATCGCATCGGCAGCCGCGACATCTCGCGAGGCAGCGGAGGCGGCGCGTTTAACGGCGGCGCCGACCGATTCAGTGGTGCGAGCGCACGTGCCAGCAGCAGCCGCGGTTCCTCCAGCTTCGGAGGAGGCAGAAGCGGCGGCTTCAGCGGTGGAGGCGGCGGCAGAAGCTTCGGTGGCGGGGGCGGCGGACGCTCGCGCGGCGGTGGCGGCGGACGCGGCGGCGGGCGGCGTTGACGTCAATGCCCAATGCTCAAGGCGCAATGCGCGATGCGCAATTTGAATGATCAATGTCTCGGAATGAGGAAAGAGATGATGAAGATAGCGTTGGTCGGAACGGCGTTCTGTGTATCGCTGACAATGACGGGTCCCATTGCGAACGCGCAAGACGCAGTTGCAACGACAGGAACTGTCGACGCGATTCGGCACTTCAGAACGTTTAGTTCGCCCGAGCGCGCCGGTGACGCTCTCGTCGCCGCGGCCGCGAAGTTCGACGTAGACAGACTCGAGCAACTGTTCGGACCATCGTTCCGAGACGTCGTGCTGCCAGGCGTGGATGCGCAGAACCGCGCGAGCGTTGCCGCGTTCGTGGCGAAAGCCGACGAGAAGACGGTCGTGTCCGTCGACCCGAATACGCACAGCCGTGCGTTCCTTCTGGTCGGCAACGACCAATGGCAGTTTCCAGTTCCGATTGTGAGGCACGGCGCCAGATGGGTGTTCGATACCCAGGCCGCCTGCGGTGGTGTCGGTCGTGCTGATCTCCCGGACCGGACCTGCGGAGGCTTCAGCAGTGTGAGCCGATGATGTGGAACCGCGAACTTGGAAGGAGCAGGACCATGAAAACAGTGTTCGTCGGCACAGCGATTGGCTTGTGTCTGACAACCATGGCGGCTCTCGACGCCACGGCGCAGTCGCCGACAGGAACGGCCGGCACGGTTGCGACCCGACAGATCAGAACGTTTGATTCGCCAAAGCAAGCTGGCGAGGCACTCGTCGCCGCCGCGACGAAGTTCGACAAGAATGCGCTCGAGCAGATGTTCGGGCCCCAGTTCAGCACCGTCGTGCTGTCCGGTGAAAGTCCGCAGGATCGAGAGCGCGTTGCCGAGTTCGCGACGAAGGCTGAACAGAAGACGCAGGTGTCCATCGACCCGAAGACGCGGACTCGCGCGTTTCTTCTCATCGGGAACGACGATTGGCCATTCCCGATTCCGATCGTCAAGCGGGGGACCAGATGGTCCTTCGATACCGATGCCGGCAAACGGGAAATCCTGTATCGCCGCGTCGGCGCCAATGAGCTCGACGCCATTGCGATCTGCCGCGGGTATGTCGAAGCGCAGCATGACTACGCACTCAAGCCACGTAAGGGGTATGACGTAAACCAGTACGCGCAGCGGATCATCAGCACCCCGGGAACGCAGGATGGTCTGGCGTGGCAGAACGGCGACGGCAAGTGGGATGGCCCGGTTGGCGAAAAGGTTGCTGAAGCGATTCAGAAGGGTTACCAGAGCGGCGACCCATACCACGGCTATTTCTTCAAGGTCCTGAAAGGCCAGGGGCCTGCGGCGCCGCTTGGGCAGATGGACTTCGTCGTGAAGGGCCTGATGATTGGCGGCTTCGCCCTGGCCGCGGCACCGGCTGAATACGGCAAGACCGGCATCAAGACCTTCATCGTCAGCCACGACGGTGTTGTTTACGAAAAGGACCTCGGTCCGACCACGCTCGATCAGTTCAAGAAGATGGAGGAGTTCAATCCCGACATGACGTGGAAGCCCGTCGCGCAGGACTAGCACCCCTTGGGCTTCCTCCTCCGCCTGTAGCGGCCGGGCACGACGCCCGGTCGCTACAGGACGTCAGCCAGTCAGGCCGCCGCCACAATGCGACGGGCGGCAAGCGTCAACATCAAGCGCGCCATCCCGCTGAACAGCATGCTGATGCCGACCAGCACTCCAACAACCCATGCGGCGCTCGACGGCCACGTGCTCCAGATCATCACGGCAAGGATGAACGTGATGATGGAGTCGAAGATCAGCCAACCGGTGCCCGACGCCGGACGGAGCTGAAACGCCAGCACCATTTCAAGTATCGCTTCAGCGAACAGATACACCGCGATCGCGAAGGTCAGCCCCGCGAGACCGGCAACCGGATGCATCAGGATGTAGGCGCCGATGAATCCATAGAGGATGCCGAGCAGCACCTGCCAGATCACCGCGCGGGCGGCACGTTCCGAGCGGAAGGCGAATACGATATGCAGCACGCCGCTGAAAATCAGCATCCAGCCAACGATCACGGTGATCGTGATACCCGCGATATACGGAAGCGCAATTGCGAGTAACCCGGCAATCATGATGAGCACGCTCAGCACGATTGACCACGTTGTCTCCTTGTGCAGATCAGCTGTGAGTGAGTTTGTTTCCATGGAACCCTCTTATTACTCACTGTTGGTGCAAGGCGGTCGCCCATAAGTGACGGCACTATTGACGGGGCTATCATTTCGCGCCCTGTTGAAGACGAGTTCGATGCGGATCGGCTACGCGACCGTCGAGGCCGGTTGGGAAGGCGTTACTCTTTCGCATGCAGAGCGAGATCCGTCGTGCGGACCCGTCTCAGGAATTCCTGACTCACGAGAACTGCTTTATTCTCGAGGTGGCGAACGACGCCGGCGATCCGGCTGTGTCGATCGCGCGAGCGCGTGTCCTTCCGGGTATGACGACGGCGTGGCACCGGCTCGAAGGAATCGTCGAGCGCTACATCATCGTTCGCGGTAAAGGCCGAGTGGAAGTCGGCGACGTCCCGCCAACCATCGTCGACGAGGGTGATGTCGTGTTCATTCCGGCGAACGTGGCGCAACGGATCACGAACGTCGGCGACGAAGACCTCGTGTTCCTGTGCGTGTGCACGCCGCGATTCGTTCAGCGCGCGTACATCACAGGCCGGTGATACCGGGACCGTCTCCCAAATCCTCGAAATACGCCAGAACGCCTTCGACGAGCGGATGGCCTGACGCGAAGAAATCGATGGATTCGTCCTCGACGGCTTCCTCACGATCGAAGGTGCCCACGTACGCCGATCCACCAGGCACGCCAGGCAGGCTGTCGACGATCGCTTCGTTGCCGAATTCAATGGCGAAGATCCGCCGTCCGCGCAGGTGCTCGACTCGGAAGCCGAGACGTGCGCAGGCCGTCGTGACAATGCGTTCGGTCAGCGCGTCGAGGTCGTTCGGCACGCGAGCGAGGATGCCTGCAGCCATATCGGACCGATACGGATCGCGGTGCAGCTGCTGGTAGGCAGCCTCGCGTATGCGCGTGCGCGCGGCACGCGCCTCGGCGACGAGGCGCTCGAGGCGCTCGTCGGTCAACGTGGCGTGGGCGTCGAGCGCAATCTCCTCCAGTGCGCCCTCGATATGCGCAAGCTGCGGTTCCAACCCCGCGAGCGGTTCGCAGAAGACGCCGAGCGTTTCGAAGACTCGCACCACATCAGCGCCGACGCCGCCGGGAGGACGGAAGTAGACGATCTCCACCGGCATATTCCGGCCGATGCGATCGAGCCGCCCGATCCGTTGTTCGACGACAGTCGGCTTCCATGGCAGATCGAAGAGGATCAGACGGCGGCAGAATTCGAAGTTCCGGCCCTCGCCGCCAGCCTCAGTTGACACCATCAGACTCGGACCGTCGGGGGCGCGGAATCGCGCAACCTCGGTGTCGCGCCGTGCAGCGGAGAGATCTTCGTGAAAGATCCCGCTCGCAAGCTGGGCACGGTGGCTGAGTGCGGTGCGCAGCATCTCGAGCGTCTCCCGATGCGCAACGAAGATCAGCGTTTTCTCCTTCGCCGCCCGCCAGCGTGGCGCGTTCGCGAGCAGCCATACAAGCCGCGGATCGGTCTTGTCCATCGCCTCGGCCTGTTGGCGGAGGTCGCGGTCCTGCGGACCGAGTGCAGCGGCCAATGCGGCTCCAGATGCGAGCGCCCGACGGATGCGATCGACTGTTCGTCGTCGTGCGACGGGATTTGACTCCGTATTCGCGGACCCGAAGGGCCCGCGCCGCTCCTGGTTTGCGAAATCGCCGGACCCAAACTCATGCGGCGCGGACCCTTCGGGTCCGCGAAGTACCGCTTCGACCGCGGCTCGAAGCCGTGATCCCGCATCGTCCGGCAAGTCGATGCGAATGCCGACTCGCGCCGGCAGACCTCCGATATCCGAACGACGGGTCGAGCTGGTACACGGCGGCAATGGCTTCCCGGTGGCGAGCCGCTCCTCAAAGCTCACTTCGTCGGGAAATTCATCGGGCCGCAGAAGCTGCAGCAGCCTGAAGAACCCGTGGGCGTCGTCTTCAAGCGGCGTCGCACTCAGAAGCAATACGTGACGGCCGAGCGCCGCGATCGGCGCGATCGCGCGATACCGTGGATCGCCCGGATGTCCGCGCGGCCGCCGTATCCGCTGCGCCTCGTCGACGACGAGGAGATCGATGCCTGCGCTGACCGCCTGCTCCGTCAGCTCGGGGCGCGCCGTCAAGGTTTCGAGCGCAATCACGGCACGGCGATGCACGTCGAACGGATTGAAGCCCGCTCCAAAGTCGCGGGCGACATCCGCGAGTCGCGGGCCGTCGAGCAATGTGAACACGTGGTGATACTTCCGCCACAGCTCCCCGAGCCACTGCACCGTCAGCGCCTCGGGGACGACGACCAGACATCGCTCCGCGCCCTGACCGGCGCGAGTCGACGAGCCGGTGTGCACAAGATGGTTCAGGATCAGACACGCTTCGATCGTCTTGCCAAGCCCGACTTCGTCGGCGAGCAGCCAGCGAACAGGATGTGCGGCCGTCGCGCGTTCGGCCACGTAGAGCTGGTGTGGAAACAAGCGAATACGTCCGCCGAGGAACGAACCCATTCCGCTCTCGCGAATCGACCGCAGGCGGCCGACATCTTGGACAAGCTCGGCATCGGCGATGTGCATCGGGCGTTCCGAACCGTCACGTCCCGAACCCTCGAATCCCGAATCCCGACTCCCGACTCCCGGCTCATTGACCTCCGCAAGTGCATCGCTATTCGCCGCGATGCGCAGCGTCTTGCCGGTCCGTTCGAAGTGGACGACGAGCGCGCGTCCCTCGACAGCCGTGATGCGTCCGACGCCGAGCTCAGGATTGAAGCGGTGGGCGAGGTAATCCCCTTCCGTCCATTTGCGCGCGGAATCCGTCACCTCCCGGCCATCGTATCAGCGTGGGCAGGCGTCAAAGGGATAATGAACCGCATGAACCAACGTGCGTACGCGGTCGCCCGGGTGGTCGCTCCGCGGCTTCACACGCATTTCTCTTCGCATCAGCAGGTCGATCGCGCACCAGGGTCCATTGCCGTCGAGACGGTTCCGGACGAAGCTGCGATTGAGGCGATGATTGACACCGCGTTCTGGGCAAGCCTCAGGCGCGAGGAAGCCTACACACCGAAGATCTCGCTCGCCTTCCTCACGCCGGCCGACACGGATCATCCGCTCGTCTTCGAGCGTCCGTTGCCGCTGGACCCCGCTGTGCTGACGCGCGTGTCGCCGGCGGTCGAGCGCCCGGGCATTCATCTCGGCGTCTCCTATCTGGACGGCCAGCTCCGAGTGTGGGGCACCGTACAGGCCATTCCCGTTCACTGCTTCGTCGTCGAAGTCATCGAGCCAGGGCTGATCGTCGTCAAACATCGGCGCAGCCGCGACGCAACCAAATTCGTCAATGTCGTGGTTCTCGAGGGCGATCGGATCAAAGTGATCGACGAGAAGGCATCGGCGATGCCCGATTGCCCGACGCTGCTCAGCACGCTGCTCGGCTTCGAGTCGCGCGAGTCCTGGAACGGTTCGATCAACGTGCTCGTACAGCTCGCGGTGTCGATGCGCGCCCATCGCCGCGGCGGCCTGCTGATTCTGGTGCCGCCCGGGACCGATGCATGGCGTGACTCGATCGTGCAGCCGATCCCCTACGCCGCACGTCCGCCTTTCGCCGAACTGGCGCATCTGCTCCAGGACAGCGCCGATTCGTCGCATCCTCAATGGATGGAATCGTTGAATCGTGCGGTGGATGCCGTCGCCGGGCTCACCGCCGTGGACGGCGCAACCTTGATGACGTCCAGCTACGAAGTGCTCGCCTTCGGCGCGAAGATCGTGCGGCGGCGCGGCCAACCGGTCGTGGAACAGATGACGGTGACCGAACCTGTCGAGGGAAACGCGCCGATCGTCATCAACCCGACAACATTTGGCGGCACGCGGCACCTGTCCGCGGCACAGTTGGTCTACGACCAGCGCGACTCGGTTGCGCTCGTCGCGGGCCAGGACGGCCGCTTTACGGTGTTCGCCTGGTCGCCGTGCATCGAGATGGTGCACGCGCATCGCATCGAGACGTTGTTGCTGTAGAGTTCCCGCGTAGACAAAAGCCTTCCCTGAGCCTTGAGCCATTCTTCGCGGAGGACGATATGAACAATCGCGATTCGCAACGGTTGGACCGCCGCGGATTTCTGAAGCTTGGTATCGGAGCCGGAGCGGCGATGGGCGTGAGCCTCGGCAACGCGTTCGCACAGGAGCGCCCCGCCTGGGAGGCGCGTCCGGCGAACCCGGCGTCGGTTCGTCCCGTGTCGATCGACATGCATACGCATTGGGCGCCCGAGCGCTACACGCAGGCTCAGGTCGAAATGGGACGCCCTGCGCCGGCCAACCCTTTTCCTCTGGATTTCGATCTCGACAAACGCGTCACGTGGATGAATGAGCACGGCGTGCAGATGCACGTCCTGACGCTCTCCGGCGGGATGCCATGGCAATGGGCGACGGCGGAACAAGGCGTCCGCCTCGCGCAGATCGTGAACGACGCGGCAATCGAAGCGCACACCGCCCATCCGGATCGCTTCGTCGCCGGCATCGCGATGCCCGTCAAAGATCCGCAGATGGCGTTGAAGGAATTGAACCGCGTCGCCGGCAAGCCCGGCATGCGGGCCGTGCACCTACCGAATTCGATGGAACAGCGCGACTACCTGTTCGAGCCCGCGTTTGAGCCGATCCTCGCGCGCTGCCAGGAACTCGGTTATCCGCTCCTGTTCCATCCACTGGATGGCGAGGCGAACTTTTACAGCCAGCGTCTGGTCGGCCCGCCCAGCGTCACCAACTGGCTTGGCTTCACGTTTGAACACGCGACTACGGCGCTCAAGTTCATTACCACGGGAACGCTCGACAAATTCCCGCGACTCGAGGTGGTGTTGCCACACGGCGGAGGCGCGTTCCCGTTCATCTTCGCGCGAGTCGAGCACGGCTTCTATCACATGGGCTCGACGCAGTTGAAGACCGACCGTCCATTCCGCGACTACCTCCGGCGCTTCCACTACGACTATCTCAACTACTATCCCGAAGCACTGCGCTTTCTGATCGGCGAAGTCGGGTCGGACCGCATCGTCATCGGCACGGATCTATTCGCCGCGAAGGACATCGAATACCCGAACTCGTTTGTGGAGCAGCTGAAACTTCCGGCCGGCGACCTTGATCGCATCCTGCGAGGAAATGCGAAGCGCCTGCTGCATTTGTAACGAGCGGCTCACGGCTTGGCTCGAGGCTTGAGCCGCTCATCGTTGCGATTGTCTCAGGATGCCGAAGACGGCCGGCTGCCGGATGCGCGGGCCGCGGCCGAATCGCGGCGCTCAAAGAATGTGAAATAGCCCGACTCGCCATTGACCGGATCGTCGAGCCAGACGGATCGGGGCACGTACTCGCGATTCATCTCATCGCGAAGCGCTTCGGGCACACCCTGCCAGAGCTCGACCGGTTTCGGCGTGAGATCCCGGGGAAACATGAAGTACGTCGGCCGCTGACTCAGCGTGTACGCCAGATCCGACCGTCCGTGTCCGGGGAGGTGCTGCATGAAATCCGGCGGAGCGGCCATGTGCGCGATGTGTGTGTCGACGAGGCCGTCGACGTCGTAGACCGTCATGTCGGAGTAGTACCCGATGCAGCCAATGGCGTTGGTCGCGACGCTCTCCGAGTAGTTGCGGCGGTATTCGCGAAAGAACTTGCCGATGACGCTCAACCGCGCGACGTTCCAGCGTTCGATCAACACACCGCGGTGGTCGCCGTGCTGCTGCGGCGGGCTCGCGAAGAAGCCCTGCTCGAGGGGCGTCGACGGGAAGAACGTTCCGGCCGTGGTGATCGTGAGGATGAGCGCGAATGCGCTGGTCTGGGGCTGCCGCGCCGCCCGCGGGAATAGCGCCGCCGCGCACGCGGCCGCCAGCAGGTACAGAAACGGCAGCACCGGCACGTAAAACCGGTGCATCGCCATATAGTCACCACCGACGGCGATCGTGTACGCGGTATATGACACGAGCAGCGCCACGCCGAACAGCAGCAGCTTCGCGTCGCGAACCATCGCCTGCCAGAGCCGCGCGCCCTTCGGGATGCCGGTTTCCCACGCGGCGACCAGCAGCCACGGCAGCAGCGGTATCGCGAACTGCATGTAGAAGATGAAGGCGAGTATCGCGCCACGAATGACCTGCAACGAACCTCCGCCCGTCTTTGCGTAGAACGTGTTCGGCAGCGGATATCCGAAGTACCGGTACCGCCACATGAAATACGCCGCGAAGAGTGCCGCGAAGAGTGCGCTCGCTGCCGCAAGTCCAGGCGGCACGCTCTTGCGATCGAACTGCGCCAGCAGGACGCTCAGGCCGAACAGCACGCCGGCAATCAGCAGACCTTCGGGCCGCGACAGCGTCGTCAGGAACAATAAGAGCGCCGCCCCATACGCATCTCGCGGCTCGCGGCGCTGCCACGCGCGGGCGACCAGAAACGTGCTGGCAAAGCCCAGGAACGCGAACAGCGTCATCTCCATGCCGCTCGTGGCCCACGCCGCGAGCGGTCCGGCGCACGCGAGTAACAACGCGGGGACGAGCGCAACGGGTTCAGGCCATCCCAGAAGCTCGCGCCCCGCGCGGTACGTCAGCAGGATCAAGCCGATGCCCGAGGCGAGGCCTATCGCTTGCGCAAAGAAGAGGGCGTTGAGCCCCAGCTTCATCGCACCGGCGCACAGCACCACCCAGAGGAAGTTGGTATAACCTTCGACCGGCGGAGCCCCGACGTTCCACGTAACGCCGTGCCCGGCAGCCAGATTCTGGGCGAACCGCAGGGAGATAAATGCATCTTCGGCAGCGCACCACAAGTACCACGCGTGGGCGATGAAGATGCCGATGATGGCCAGGAGCGCGAACTGGCTCGACGCCGTACGCGTCGTGGAAACGACGGGGAGGCTCATCGGGCAGGAACGGCTGAGGATTATAACCGCATCGCTTCAATCCATTTAGGATCACGACGTGGATCGAAGTGTCGACCTCGCAACCGAGTTGTCCCGTCTGTCGCCCCGCCGCGGCAGCTTTCCCTGGCCGAATCATGAATACGTACGCGGATGGGGCGTGTTCGGATTACCCTTCGACAGCGGACATGTCCTTGCGCTGCGCGTGTTCCCGGACAACGACTTTGCGCCATATTCCACCATCTGGCACCGAACTCCGAATGGCTCGTGGTCGATTTTCGCTGATGCTCCTCGCCTCGACATCGCCTGCCCTCGGTACTACGGTCCAGCGTGTGGCGTCACCGCTCAGGCTCACTTCGATCTCAAGTGGCTGGGACCAATGTCTCTTCAGATCACGATGAGATCACCGAGGCTCGATTGGAAAGTGGAGGCAACGGAAACAACGCTCCTCCGCATCCTGAACCGGATCAGTCCGCGTCTGCCTTTGTGGACCTGGAATTCCGACGTGCTGGTGCACGCCCGCGAGTTCATGGCGAAATCGTGGCTCGGTATGGGGTCGATCCGCATGCGGGGCGTGATGCCAAGCGGCCACATTGGCACGTTGATGCCTGAGCGCATGTATTTCATCGAATCGTCAACGGCAATACTCGACGACGTGAATCTTGGTCGACCCACGCATCTGGACGAACCGCCAATGATTGGGAATGTCACGCTGCCATCTCGTGGCGTACTCGCCGTCGGCCAAGCCGCCTGGAAAATTCTCGACCCCGGAGAGTACCAACGAACCCGAGCTGAGACCGAATGAGGCATCAACCAGTCCCCCGGTGCCCAGTCTCTAGCTATAATTCGCGCACTCTTGCGGGGGTGAAATGAGATACCAGCCTTTTCGTATCGGTGGAGCGATTGCCCTTTTACTCCTGCTGTCGTCGACGCTCGACGCGCACCACTCGTTTTCGGCACAGTACGACTCCTCGAAGCCGGTTGAAATGAGAGGGACCGTCACCAAGGTCGAGTGGACGAATCCGCACGCCCGCGTCTACATCGACGTGCGCGACGACAAGGGGCAGACTGCCAACTGGAATTTCGAAATGGCGAGCCCGAACATTCTCGTCCGCAATGGCTGGAAGCAGAACACGGTCAAGATCGGCGATCAGATCACGGTCAGCGGTTATCTCGCGCGGAGAGGTGATCACATGGCCATCGCGGGCGCCGTGGCTGATGCCACCGGCAAGCCAATCTTTGATTCAAATCCGGATATTGCTCGTTGACGAAGGTGGGTATGCGCACACATCCCTTCCGCATCGGTGTCGTCATCGCTGCCGCATTCGTTGCGTCGATTGGCGCGCAGATCACCGTGCCGTCAACGCCGCCGCCGCAGACGCGCGCGGGCGGCAGCATCACGGCGAAGGCACCCAGCGGCCCGACGCCGCGAAAGCCGAACGGCCAACCGGATCTCACGGGTGTGTGGCTGCGACGCGCCGGCATCGTCAACATCGAGCAGTTGCTGCCCAAAGGAGAAACGCTGCCGTTCCGTCCTGAGACGCTCAAGCGAATGAGCCAGCTCAAGTCGCAGGACGATCCGCAACTGAAGTGCCTTCCCGTCGCGACCCCACGGTCCGAGCCCTACCCGTTCCGGATTGTCGAAACGCCCACGCACATCTTCATCGTCATGGAAGCCGTTCACGGGTACCGACAGGTGTTCATGGATGGTCGGAAGCACCCGACTGGCGAGGACCTACAGCTGTCGTGGCAGGGGCACTCGATTGGACACTGGGAAGGCAATACGCTCGTCGTCGACACCGTGGGATTCAACGACCTGACGTGGTTCGACAACTGGGGTCACATTCACAGCGACAAGATGCATGTCGTGGAGCGATTCACGCGCGTCGATCTGGGGCATCTCAACGCGTCGATGCTGGTCGACGATCCCGGCGCCTACTCGCGGCCGTTCACGCTGAACTACACGGCCGAATTGATGCCGAACGCCGAGCTGATGGAATACATCTGCGACAACGAGCAGGACGCGCCGAACATCGACGCGCCTGCCGATGCGGCGATTGATGCCGAGAAGCTACTCAAACAGGGGAATAGCCGTTAACCAGCGGTTCAGCGACACGCCTCTTTGAACGGCCGAAGATCGGCATCGACGGACATGTCGCCGTTCACGTCCACCGGAAACCAGAAGACCGCGTCGTTGCAGTCGCCGGCCCCAAGCCGGCCACTCCCTCGCGGGATGCGACAGAGGATGTAACGCCCGTCGGCATCGGTGTCCGTATAGGCATCGAAACCGCTCGACGCGTCTATCGAGTAGAGGACGCGCGTATGCGGCAATGGTCGCCGTCCATCAGCGGTGCTTTCATAAACGACCCCCGACAACGTCGGCGAGTCGTACCTGAAACCCGGGGAATCTGATCGAACGACCTCGATGTCCCGGTGGGTGTCCGCGGAGGGCATCGCGACGTTGGCGGGACATGGCTGGTGGAAGCCAAGTTCCGACATCTGCAAATCAGGCATCCACGTGAGCCGTACGATCGGTGCCGCGCCGAGCCCAGGGATGACGTAACGACCGCTTGCGTCGACGACGATCTGACCGCCGTAAAGACTACCGATCCAAAAGAAGATGCGTCCTCCCGAAACCGCTCGCGATCCTTGCGCAGTGGTCTCGAATACGGTCCCTGAAAGTTGGAAGCCGGCGGGCACGGTCGTGGGAACAGCGGGCGCAGCAGATGACGACGGGACCGGCGACGGTGACGACGGTTGACCGGACCCGTAGTCAGAACCGCCGCACGCGCTGATCAACATCACGCTGATGACCAGCGTCTGAAGCCTCAAGCCTTCCATGAGCCCTAAGGTTCGAACCCTGAGCCTATCTCTGTCCCGGCTTGCCGTTGATCTGATCGGCCAGGTCGACGGGATCGAGATTTCCCTCGTGACACGCAAATTCCCAGAACTCGTCGTCCGGCATGCGCCGCTCGGGAATGCGCAGTGTCCAGGGGCGGCTGAACACCTTTGCATCGGTGATCGTCGCTTCGTAGGTCAACGTGTTCGCATCGACGAAGATGAAGCGCTCGACGATATGCGCGTCGTCGCTGTAGAAATCGCCGACCACATCGAGGCGTGATTTCGCGTTCAGATTGGTCGTATCGACAACGAGCGTGTTCCCCTCCCAATGGCCGCGACCGTCGCCCATCCACAGCTTCACGTCCGCCGCGGGGTGAGGCCGGTTGTCGAGCGGGATGACCCGGTACGTGTGGTACTCGTCCCACACGAAGACGACACTGCCCGGCGGCTGGATGATCCGGAAGGTCGGGAAGTAATAGAGACGAGGGATACCCGGCACGAGGCAGCGGGTCTGCGTGTCGACGTGCTCGGGCCTCGTCGGATTTTCGTACGACGCCTCGAGGTTCTTTCGTAACGCCGCCGCCCACGGTTGATACGGGATGTGACCGTCGGGAGGATCGATGACGAAGCTCGGGTTGCGTTTGATCACGCCGGAAATCCGCTGGTCGAACTCCTGCGCACTGCTCAAGGCGGGATCGAGCGAATGGGTTCCGCCGCTCACAGGGCGCCACGCCCCTTCCACGTTCGGCTGGCCGTCGACCGTCTTCGCTGGCGGCCAGGGCCTGGCGGTCGGCTGCCGGTTCTCGCCCTGACCGGACAGCGGGACCGACACTGATGCGAGGCCCACGCTTATCGCCACTGCCAAAACCGCGTGCCGCAACGTCGCCATCGGCGTATGCTAGCGCGGATTTTTCGTCGCGCCGTGGTGCACAATAGGCGTCCTGACCAGGGCAAATGGGTTACGGAAGCACGGTCCGCGAATCGCCCTGTTCATGAATAAGTTCAGTCGGGAGCGAGAAAAGGTTCACACCAAGCAGACTGCTGAGTCAGCTCTCTGACGTCGTTCAGAACCTAAGTGCCAGAGGGATAGGAGTTTAGCGGCGTTAACGCTGGTCGCCGGAAATGCGGTCACGAGCTTGCGATTGCGCGTCGACGCCAACCTTAGCTCACGGTGCGCCGAGGGCAGCGGGAGCGGAGGTCACCACCTCACACTGCGACAAGGAGAGACTCGATGAAGGCGATGCTTGTTCGGTTCGTACAGGAGGACTCTGGTCAGGACCTGATTGAGTACGGGCTTCTGATCGGAATTATTACGGCCGCCGCGATTACCGCGATCCAGGCGATCGGTCCAAAGGTTGGGGGCTACTACAGCAATCTGAACTCGTTGCTGCCGTAAGCGCACTGGAGTGGGGGCCTACGCGTGCCCCCATATTCCTTCCGAGCAGCGTCCCCCGGGGCTCCCCAGCCTTCGACCGCTCGTCGCCGGTAGCGAGGAGAACGTCATGAGACTCGCATGTTCCCTGGCGATCGTCGCGTTGTTGAGCGCCGGGGCCGCCTCACAGGGAACGCGTTCCCGTCCGCTCGTCAGCGAGGCGCAGTACGAGGCGTGGCAGACGCAGCTGTCGAACTGGGGACGCTGGGGCCCTGACGATCAACTTGGAACGCTGAACCTGGTAACGCCGGCCAAGCGCAAGGCAGCGATCGCGCTGGTCAAGGAAGGCGTGCCGGTGTCACTCTCGACCAACACCTTTTTCGAAAAGGTGGAGGACGTCCCCTGCCCGGCGGAATGGGCGATGACGACCGCGACCGACACGGGCGCCACCGATCGCGTGGCATATCCCTGCATCCATGGCGCTTCCGCCACGCACATCGATTCGCTCGCGCACACGTTCTTTCGCGGAAAGATGTGGAACGGGTATGAGGCGACGAAACTGGTGACGAAGGAAAAGGGCGCGGAGAAGAACTCCGTGCTCCCGATGAAGAACGGGATCGTCACCCGTGGCGTGTTGTACGACATCGCGAGGCTGAAAGGCGTTCCGTATCTCGCCCCGGGCGATCGCATTTTTCCCGAAGACCTCGAGGCGTGGGAAAAGAAGACGGGCGTCAAGGCCGGTCCGGGCGACGCGCTCGTGCTTCGCTGGGGCCGGTACGGCCGACGGGCGAAGCTCGGACCTGACGATGGCGCCGCGGGATTCGATAATTCGATTCTGCCGTGGCTGAAACAGCGCGACATCGCCATGATCGTCTGGGAAACAGCCGGCTATTCGCCACAGCCGCAGGGCGATCTCTTCAGAAACGCCGTCCATAACTTCGTTCAGGCGATTCTCGGGATTCACATCCTCGATCGCGCCGATCTCGAGGCGTTGAGCGAAGCAACGGCGTCACGGAACCGTTGGGAATTCATGCTCACTGTGACGCCGCTGGCGTTGCCGAACGCGACCGGCTCACCCGTCAATCCGATCGCGATGTTCTGAGCGGGAGGCTTAGGTGAGATTCACGCACGCAACACCATTGATCATCATGATGTTGATTGGCGCCGCGACAGTCGCGCACGCGCAGGTGCCTCCGCAGATCGCCAAGCAGCTCGTGGCAATTGGCCACGGTGTGTGCGCGGCCGAGACGGCGCAACTCTATCAAGCGCTGCACTCCAGGCCTCCGTACCACGGGGTCTCCATTACGCGCGACCTTTCAACCGGATCGGATCCCAAGAACGTGGTCGACGTGTTTGCGCCTGAACAGGGCGGCGGCTCACGACCAGTCCTGATCTACGTTCCTGGCGGACCTGGGAACAGGCGATTGGAGGTTCCCAACGGCGATGTCTTCTACGACAACATTCCGCTGTGGGCGGTCAAGAACGGCATGGTGGGGGTCCTCATGCAGCGTCGTCCTGGAAACGCGTGGGACGATCCTGCGAAGGACATCGCGAAGGTCGTTCAGTGGGTCGATCAGAATGTCGCGCGTTACAAGGGCGACCCGGGGCGAGTGTTCCTGTGGGCACAATCGGCCGGTAACGTGCCGACCGGCACCTATGTCGGCCATCCCGAGTTCTACGGTCCGAAGGGCATCGGCCTCAAAGGCGTGATTTTCATGTCGCCCGCCACGTTCAATATCCTTCCGGCTGCGCCTCCACGGACAGGCCCGAACCCGCCGTGCGGACCGCTGGCTGCCTCCGCGCCCGCGGCGGAACAAGCGCCTGCCGCAGGACGCGGAGTCCCGACACCGCCGGACGCGGCCACGCAATTGACTCGATCGAATCTGCCGGGCCTCATCAACTCAAAGGTGCCTTTCATGATCTCCACAGCCGAACTCGATCCGCCGGGTATCATCGCGTTCGCCGAGACACTGAAAGATCAACTCTGCAAGGCCGGCCGCTGCCCGACGTACCTCGTGTTCAAGGATCACAGTCACATTTCCGAAGTGATGTCACCCAACACCGCGGATAACAGCGTGACCGGCCCGATCCTGAAATGGATCAAGGACGTCAAGTAACGTCGATCGCGATTTAAGACGTTCGACCGCTCACCGGCCTGAATTTGTGAATCCGCTTGCCGCGGTTCTCGGCAATGTAGACGTTGCCCTTCGAATCGACGGCAATGCCGTGAGGCTGGTTGAACTGTCCCGGGAAGCTGCCAGGTCGTCCAAAGCTCGACACCTTCTGCCCGGTCTGCCGGTCGATGACGTCGACCTCAGAGTTGTTCTGATTGATGACGAACATCAGACGTTGAGCGGGATCGGGAGAGAAATCGATCGCGACCGCTGAACCGCCACTCTGCGTGAGCTTTCCATCCGCGGGCGGCGTCACAGGAGTCCAGGGAACTTCGATGTTCCTCTTGAAGGTTCCCATCTTGTCGTAGACCTGGATTCGCGACCCGTTGCGATTGCAGACATAGACCTGCCCGTCTTTGGACATGGTCAAGCAGTGGACGACTTCCATGTCGGCGGGTTGCCATTGCCTCAGGAATTTCCCGGTGCGATCCATGACGGCAACCCGGCGATTGCCGCCTGCTCCTTCCCCGTCGGACACGTAGACATCGCCGTTCTGCCGATCGACGAAGATGCTCGACGGCATGTAGAACGCCGCGGCATTCGAATTGAGCGGCTTGCCCTTCGCGGTCCCGTCGGATGAATCGAACACGCCCTTCTTGCCGAGTGTGAGCAGCAGCTTGCTTCCGTCGTGCGAATACTTCTGCACCATGCCTGATGGTGACGCGGCGACCCAGACGTTCCCCTCGGCATCGAAGTGACACGAATGGAGACGCGGATCGATGACTTTCAGATCGCCCCATGAATTGAC
The DNA here is from genome assembly GCA_035764385.1 of Vicinamibacterales bacterium. GTDB lineage: Bacteria > Acidobacteriota > Vicinamibacteria > Vicinamibacterales > UBA2999 > Gp6-AA40. The sequence goes on along the minus strand of DASTZI010000356.1, from coordinate 6,021 downwards.
CACGTTGCCCGCTGGATCGAATTCGATAAGGGGCGGAGCCAGGCGTGCGGCGTTCAGATCGCCCTCGTTCACGTCCTGACGATTCAGAATCAGGACGTGATCCTGGGCGTCGACGCAGACGCCGCCGAGACCGCCAAGCGCCCATCGATTCGGCAGCGGCTTCGGCCACGCGAGGTCAGCCTCGTACTGCACTGCGCCCGTTTGCGCGAGCAGGAGAGGGCGGACGACGTTAAAGAGCTCGTAGGGACCGACCCTAAAGACTGCCCCTGCGATCGCGAAGAGGATGCCCGCCGAAACAACGACAAACGATCGAACCTTCGTATTCATTGGAGCGTCCCTTTCAGCTCACGGTAAATTCGCCGAAGAACGACTTCCCGTTGTCCCATGAATGCATACAGCTTGGAGTACTGATCGAGTTTGATCGCCGCGACGGCCTGATCTTCGGTTGCACCTTGCGCAATCTGATTCTGGACTCCGTCGCGGGCATCCACGAGGATCTGCCGCGCGCGATCGAGCGCCGCGCGCGTCTGCTTCGGATCGTCGGGAATGGGGCCGTGCCCCGGGATGAAGATGTCGGCATCGAGCGCTCTCAACGCGTCCAGCGCTTTCACCCACGACACGCCGTAGCCGCCCGCCATGTTCGGAAACTCTTCGTTGAAGAACACCTCGCTCAGGTAGGCGATCCGATCCTGCGGGACAAACAGCACGCTGTCGCCCTTGGTATGCGCGCTGCCGAAATGAAGGACCTGGATTTCCTTTCCGCCGAGATAAAACGTCATGCGATCGCGATACGTGGCGTTCGGCATGCGCAGCCGCTGCACGTCGGCCGGAACCTTCCCGCGCTGCATCTGGTCAATCAGCCCGGCGCGGTAGTTTTCGTGAGCGATCTTGAAGACATCGGCGTAGACTGCACTGCCGCCGTTGAACGGGTCGTGGAAAGGAGACGACACGAGGTAGCGAACGGGCTGTTTGATCGTGTCGGCAATCGCCTGCCGCTCCGCTCGCGCGATCGCATCCGTGTCGAGGGCATCGAATACGAGCACACCCTCGTTGGTGGCGACGATGCCGCTGTTGAAGAGCCGGCCCTCGTTATTGGTTGTGTAAACGTAGTGGCCCGGAATGATCTGCTTGAGGCTTCCGGTTCTGGAAGCCTGGTTCGTCGGAGGCGTTTGCGCGACAAGGGCGCCGTGCAGCACAAGCAAGATCAACGAGATCACAAGAAACGCCGCAGCCTTGATCGTTTGCTTGATTGTCATAGGTCGTTCCTGCGCGCAGCGGTCGGAGTATAGCCCGCATCGGGGCGCGCCTGGCTTGTATCTTGCGGAGGTCTCGGCCTCGCCGGGTCCGCTGGCTGCGTTGCCCTTTGGTGACATGACGAAAGACGATTCGGAGAACGCTGATTACAAAGGCCGGAAAGCCCGCCACGCTCTGACGATGGTCGTGCTGCTGGCTGCGCTTGCAGCCGCCACGACGACGGCAGGTGCGCAGGCGCAGCCGGCCGTTGACGAACTGTTGTCACGCGTCGGGGAGAGGATTGCCGAGTTCTACAAGCGGGCGCAGCACGTGATCTGCATCGAGACATCCAGGGTCCAGCCAATCGACCTCACCTTTTCGTCTCGGGGTTTCTCCAGGATTGTCGAATCGGAGCTGCGTGTCGAAGCCGAAGACGGTGAGCGTGCCGGCGAAGCGAGAGTGGTGCGGGAAGTGCTGAAGGTCAACGGTCGAGTGCCACGCGAGAAAGACAAGAACAATCGCGATGGATGCACTGACCCCAACCCACTGTCGACCGAGCCGCTCTCGTTTCTGCTCGCGGCTCACCGTTCGGAGTACCAATTCAAGGCGGCAGGGTTCGCGAAGGAGAGGAATCGACCTGCGTTCCGCATCGATTTCGCGTCGATCAATCGGAAGAGCACCGCCGAACTGATCGAAGACAAGCAGGGGCACGAGGACTGTTTCGACTGGTCGGGAGATATCCCGGCGAGGGGACGCATCTGGGTCGATGCGAAAAGCTACGACGTGCTGCGCGTTGAGCGAAGTGTCGGCGGACCGACCAGCGTGAGAGTCCCGTCACGGATTCAACGGCGGCACAACCTCGACAACTACGTCGTGATCATGCGGGAAGACACGACGATTCGTTACCGCACCGTCACCTTCAGCGACCCTGACGAAGTCCTGATCCTTCCGGAATCGATCGATACGCTCAGCGTCGTCAGCGGCGGACTCCAGTCGACGCGGAGAAGCCAGACTTACTCTGACTACAAACGCTTCGTCGCGGATTCTCGCGTCGTCGAATAAACACCCTGCGTCGAATCTCGCTCAAAGATCGAACTCTCGCGAGCCGAGCGGCCCGGGTCCTGTCGACGGTTTCTCAGCGCCGTCCTCGGTTAGCCGAGCTTGGCGAGCTGCGCGTCGATCCGCGCGTTGAGCGTCGCGTGCTTCGCCGCGAGATCCTTCAGCCCACTGCGCGCCTGATCGTGTCTTCCTGCCTCGACGCTTCGGAAGATATCAACGTACTGCGCGAGGGCGGCCGGATCCTTCAGTGCAACGATCGCGGTCTTCAGCTCGCCCCATCCAAGATCGATCACGACGGGCCTGACCTGCATGAACTCGCCGGCAATCTGCGTCAGGCCGGCAACCTGCGCGACGAAGTAGTTCTCATCGAAGCCGTGTGAACCCGCTTCCGTATCCACCTGCGCGTACGTTTGCGTCCACGCCCCGGGCCAGTCGCCGGCAAGGCCACAGCCCGGAATCTTGTAGTCGCGCCCCTTGTTCATCGGACTCTTCACGCGGCCCTGGAAGCCGCCATTGACGCCGGGTCCCGCGTCGGGGCCTGCTTTCACATCTACGCGCGGCCAGCGGTTGTCCGTCGCCGCGCGCGCGATCATCTCGACGAGCCAGACGTTGTTGTTGTTCACATCCATCAGGCTGGTGATGACTCCGCCGTCTTCCGGACGCGCGGATGAGTACGCGTAGGTGTTGCCGTCGGGTCCTGTTTCGATCGTCTGCCGTCCACCCATGTGCTCCATGCCGACGGTCGCGACGATGGACTTCAGCTTCTCCGGATGTATCCGGTAGTAGTCGTACTGCGGCCAGCTCGCTTCCGCGCCCGGCATGAAGTGGCGGCAATCGAAGTAGAAGATGAGCGTGCGCGTACGCTCGGTCTTCGGCACGCGATTGAAGTACGACATGATGCCGAGCATGCCGAGGCCGCCATTCTCTTCGATGAGCGACATCGCATCCGTGTGCGTCGCGAGCAGTACCTGCTCGTCCTGCGGCGTGCCGTAGTTCTTTCCCGGCAGATACGCGATGATGGCCTTCCCCGTGTCACGCTGAAAGCGTGCACGCAGCGTCAGCGTCGCCATCTTTCCGGCTTTGGCGTCGGCCAGTACTTTCGCCCCGTTCACACGATCGAGCGTCAGCGTCGGGCAGTTGATATAAGTCGTGCCGAGCCCCGCGCGCCCGTTCTCGGTGTACACGCTCCGCTGCGCGAGGCCGAAGGCCATCGCAGGTGAGAGGTCGTACACGATGACGATGGCCGCTGCGTGCCCCTTGATGCCGGCCTCAGCGAAGCGGTTCAACTGACTCCAGACCCACCGGCCGTGAAACGACGTGCCGTACGAGAGTGGTGGCGGCGTGAACAGCTCCGGCCACTTGCCGGGCGAGCGCCACTCGTAGTCGGTCGGCGTGTAGTTATCGAGGAAATTGTTGTTGTACGGCGGTGGCGGCTGCTTCTGCGTCTGAAAGACAAGGATCTTGCCGGCGATCTGTGCCTCCGCCGGCGGATGCGCGGGGTCGTAGTACACCATCTGCGCGGTGATCCCCTCGGGCGGCGTCGAACCGGATGTCATGCCGTAGGATGCAACGACCGGCACCGGCGTTCCGTCCGTGACGAGTCTCTCGACCGCGTTCGGCGACGCATGCATGTGCGTCTTTCGATCCGGCCAGTCTTCGACAATGTAGTGGTCGTACGGGATGTCGACATAGTCGAGATCGACGGCACCGAGCTCCGGCATCTTCGAGATCAGGAAATCCGTGTAGCGCTTCCACCCCGTGCTGCCGGCGTAGGTTGGACCGCACCCGGCCTTGAAGACGTGCCAATCCAGCGCCTGCTTGGGCGTCATCATGAACGGCTGATGGATCTTCGTGAGCGCGGATGTCGAGGCGTTACCGGCGCGCGAGGCCTGGGCCCAGAGCGGATCGCGTATGAGCATTGCCCCGGCAGAGGCCCCGGCTGCGGTTTTGAGAAAGTTCCGCCTGGACTGACGTGTGTCGCGATTCCGGCTCATCGAATTCCTCCCGCTCGATGCCGCAAGGATAATCGAACTCACGCGAGTCGAGCGGTCCGCCCTCGCGAGTCGAGCGGCCCGGGTCCTGTCGGCGGGTTTCCCCACTCGCCACCACCCGCTGGAGAAAAACCGGCTCGACTCGCGTATAGTCCGCACGTATTCGCTTTCCGCGTTGAATGCTGACGAGGGGACCGTATGAAGCTGCGCACGATTTCGATGCTCGCTGTCGCCCTTGTGATCGTCCTCGTTGCCGTGACATCCCGGCTGACCGCAGAAAAGAAGGTCGACGTCCTGTGGGACAAGTACGGCGTTCCGCACATCTTTGCCGCGGATCGCGAGTCGATGTTCTACGCGCACGGCTGGGCGCAGATGCAGAACCAGGCGAACCTGCTGCTGCGTCTGTACGGCGAGTCTCGCGGCCGGGCCGCCGAATACTGGGGACCGTCGAATGTCGAACTCGATCGCTGGGTCCAGTTGAACGGCGTGCCCGAGCGCGCGAAGGCGTGGTACGACGCGCAGGATCTTACGTTCCGCAGCTACCTGGACGCGTTCGCGCGCGGCATCAACGATTTCGCAAAGGCACATCCCGAAGCGATCGATACCGACAAGCGCGTCGTCCTTCCGGTCTCAGGTGTCGACGTCATCGGCCACCCGCTTCGCGCGGTCCACTATGGCTACATGGCGTCGCCGGAGCGGATGCAGCGCGAAGTCAACGCGCTCAAGCGCGGCGCCGGCGCCGTGACCGAGAACGTCGATCCCGATCGCGACCAGTTTTCCGCCGGTTCCAATACGTGGACGATCGGCCCCGCGCACTCGACCAGCGGCCACGCGATGCTCCTCATCAATCCGCATCTGGCCTGGGGCAACACGTTTTATCGCTACATGGAAGTCCATCTCGTCGGCCCCGACTACGACTTGTACGGCGCGCCTCAAGTCGGTTTCCCCGTCGCGGTCGTAGGCTTCAATCGCCATGCGGGATGGGGTCGCACGGTCAACACCATCGACACGGTCGATTTTTTCAAGCTCACCGTGAAGGACGGCCAGTATCTCTACGATGGCCAGCTGCGACCGTTCGAGCGCGTCACGAAGACGCTGCAGATCAAGCAGCCGGATGGAACGTTTCGCGAGGAGACCCTCGAGATCCGCAAGAGCGTTCAGGGACCGGTCGTCTACGACCAGGACGGCTTGACCGTGGCGATGCGGGTCGCCGGCATCGACCGGCCGAAGATGCTCGAGCAGTGGTTCCGGATGGGCGAAGCAACCAATCTGGAGGCGTTCAAACGCGCGCTGCAACTGATGTCGGTGCCGATGTGGCACGCCAACTACGCGGACGACAACGGACACCTGATGTTCGTGTTCGACGGCCTTGTGCCCCGACGCAACGGTCACGACTACGAGTACTGGTCGCACGTCGTTCCCGGCGACTCGTCGGCAACGATGTGGACCGATTACCTGTCGTTTGACGAATTGCCGAAAGTGATCGACCCATCGGCTGGGTGGACGCAGAACGCCAATCAGCCGCCGTGGGACGCAACGCTGCCGCTGCTCGATCGCACGAAGTTCTCGCCGTACGTGGCGCCGTCAGGTGAAACGATGCCGACGATGCGCGCGCTCCGTTCGAGGCGCATGGTCGCGGAAGACGCCAAGATCAGTTACGAGCAGCTGATTGCGAAGAAACACTCGACGCGCATGGAGCTCGCCGACCGCGTGCTCCCCGACCTCCTGAAAGCTGCCA
>DASTZI010000355.1:0-42172 GCA_035764385.1 Vicinamibacterales bacterium | reverse complement strand
CCGATGGCGTTCCTGGCGCACGTGAAAAATGCGCGCTTTCTGGCCGGCACCGACCTGGCCGCCCGCAATCTTGTGGACTGCAGCATGCCGCCGGGTAACGCCGCCGCAGGCGGCGGCCCGTTGGCCGACGCGCCGCCCACGAGGATATTCGACGAGCTGTATTACCTCGGAACGAACCGCGTCGCCACGTGGGCGATCGTGACAAGCGACGGCATCATCCAGATCGACAGCCTGGACGACGCCGAGGAAGCGCAGCGCGTCATCGTCGGAGGTTACAAAAAATTGGGCCTCGACCCGGCGCAGATGAAGTACCTGATCCTCACGCACGGCCACGCCGACCATTTCGGCGGAGCGAAGTACCTCCAGGAAACCTATCACCCGCGTGTGCTGATGTCAGCCGTGGACTGGGACATGGTGGCGAAGCTGCCTCCACCAGACTCCAGCGCGAAATTCGCCGGTGTGCCCGCCCGCGAAATGGACATCACCGACGGACAGAAGCTCACGCTCGGCAAAACGACGCTCACGATGTACATCACCCCCGGCCACACGCCAGGCACGGTGTCCATGCTGGTGCCCGTCACCGACAAGGGGCGCAGCCATTTGCTTTCGTTCTGGGGCGGAAGCGCCATCCCGCGTGAGCTCGGGCCGACCGGCCAGGTCGGGCGGATGGATGCGGGCATGCTCGCATACAAGCAATCGTTCGATCGCTTTTTCAAGATCGGAGAAGACGCCGGCGTGGAGGGGTATATCGCCAACCATCCCTACCGCGATCAGACCTTCATCGACGGCAAGACCGACAGAATCGCCGCGCTTCAAGCCCGCAAGCCGGGGGCGCCGCACCCCTTCATCGACCGCGGCACTTACATTCGGTACTTCATGATCAGCGTGGAGTGCATCGAGGCGCAGGAAGGCTGGGTGCTGGCAGGCAGGCCTTCGGTTGGCCCGTGAGCGGCGACGCCTTCGACGAGGTCAGCGACGCGTTGGTGATCCTGGTGCGGCCGGATAGAAAAGGAGATTGGAGAGAGAAACGATTTCATCGGATTGCACCATCAGGCCGAATCGCCCTTCGAGTGCCGTGCGTTTTCGGGGTTCGTTGGTGGCTGCCACCGTCCTCGTCCAATCGTCCAGCACATTCCAATTCTGGCCGTCCAGGCTGTATTGCTGAATCAGCCGGTTGCCAGATATCTGGATATTCAGATACACGAACTGCGCGTTGTTCGGAATTCGATGCGGACTCTGCATCATGGTGAGCATCCGGCCACCGACGACGTCGGCCCGATTCAATGTCCTTCTATCGAGCTCGAACCGAACGAACGTGCTGCCATCGACGTAGCCGACGAACCACTTGAGCCGCGTATCACCTGAGAACAGATTGTTGGGAGACCGGCCGACCGTGAACGTGAATCTTCCGTTTGGCGTCGGTTGTTCGTAGAGGATCACACCGCCACCACGCCGAGTGAACCAGCCTTTCTCCTCATCCCAGGACGTGCGGTCGAACCGTTCCATGCCCGTGACCACAAGCTCACGAAAGTCGAGAACTTGATTGCCGCCGGCCGTCACTCTCTGCCTCTGCTTTGATTCGACTCCCGCCGGACCCTTGGCGACGACGTCATACGTACCTGGAGTGAGCGATACCCTCCCGCTGCCATAAACCTGCTGCGGCGTTCGGCCAGGCTGCGACACCGTGATCACGGTTCCCTGGTTGGCGATGAACTGGATCGCGCCGGTCACGGGCGGCAGCGGCACGTCCGTGTTGGAAAGCGTCACGGTGTTTCCGGCGGTGAAGTCCGTCTCGATCTTGAACGGCTCGTAGTCCGGCAAAGTGAACACAACGGTGTGGCGGCCCGGACTGACATCCGTGTACACAAGCGCCCCTGCCGGATCGACACTGCCGACAGGCGTTCCATCGAGTGCCACCTGAAGGCCCGACGGCAAGCCTTGCAATGCGAGCGTGGCGCGAACGGGCCTGGCAGGCGGGGGTGGATTCGGCGGGATGGTGCTCCGCGATGGTTGTCGTTCGGGCGACCGCTGGCCCGTGAACAAGAACATCGTCACCGCACTGACGAGGACAATGCCGACAGCCGAAGCCAGAAGAAGAATCGGACGCGAGCGTATCCGCTCGATCAACGAGTCGGCTCGTTCGGCTTCAAAGTAATTCCTGAGGCCGTCAGCGTGAGGCTCGCGTGTGAGAGGCGCGTCGGGCGTTGGCGGCGGCGCCGGAGGGGGCGGTGCCGGTTCGCTGCGTTGTTGCGGGGGCGGCTGGACTTCTTTTGGCAACGCGTCGACAACAGCAATCAGCCGCGGATTGGCGCGATACGACGCAAGCCCTTCGCGGAGTTTCGCGTGCGCGCCGGCGATATCGCCCGCCGCCTGAAGGGTGTTGGCTTCGGCGATGCAGCGTGAAATCTCCTCGTCGGCCTTGCGGTCGAGCGCGCCAGCGCGAAGGTTCTGCGCCAGGGCGTGGTTGGGATCGATCTCGAGCGCCTGTTCGGAGAAGGAGAGCGCGGTGCGCCAGTCGCGGGACAGAAACTCCTGCGCGCGAGCCACGAAGACATCGCGCAACACCTGACGCGTACTGGTCCGATCGTCGAGTTGCTGCGCCGCCCGCAGGAGCTCAACTCCTCGTTCGAACTGTCCTGCCGCGCATAATTGTCGGCCTCCCGCCACCAGCTCGTCCGCGCGTCGAGTGCGATCGCGGCCGGCAGCGGCCTGCTTTTGCCTCGCGTTCAGATCGGCATTGTCGGGGAATTCGACGAGCGCGCTGTTCACGAGGTCTCCGGCGCGCGTGTAGTTGCTTGACTCGAGCTGCGCGTCGATCTTTCGTGTCCATGCCGCGAACGCCAGCTGACGGCGCTGGTGCTCCACATGTTTTCGCAGCCGTTCCCGTTCGAGCGAAAGACCTGGAAACGCCCCCTGCATCGCATCCAGCGCATCGAGGTCCGCTAGTGCGGCGGCGAAGTCCCCGTTGGCCTCGTGCGTTCGTGCTCGCTCCAACGTCGCCCGGTAGTAGTCGCGACGATCTTCGAGCGCCCTGAGCCGCACCTTGAAGTGATCCTCGTCCGGATACTGCGACAGCGCCTCGCGAAGCAGGCTGACCTTCGTGTCGAGGTCTGCCTCGTGCTTCAAGCGGGCGTCAATTTCAGCGATGTACGCGGACCGTTGCTGCCGCTGCTGTTCCTCGATGTCGGATTTCAGCAATCGGAAGCTTGGCTGGCCGGGAAACCGGGTGAGAAAGTCTTCGCAGATCTTCAGCGCCTCATCGAACCGTTTGTCGGCCAGATGACGGCGGGCCTCCGCAGAGGCGTTGTTGATCGCATCGTGTTCGGCATGGAGCTTTTCATAGAACGTTTGGTAGGTGCTTGACGTGACGGTGTCGGGCGCCTTGCTCTCAAGGTCGAGCACCGCCCGCATCCGGCTCAACGCCTGACTCACTTCGCCGCTCTGCCACGCGCGTCGAGCGGCCTGATAGAGTTCCTCCTTCTCCTTGCTCAGTCTGAGATACTCCTGTTCGGCGTTCTCGATTTCTTTCAGCAACCTCCCGACGCCAGGATCCTTCGGCCGGAGGACCAGCGCGCCTTGAAGCGCTTCACGCGCCTGACCGTAGGCGTGGTGGTCCATGTGCTGCCGCGCCAGTTGGATCCACTTGTTCATCTGAATCTCGCCGCGGCGATCTTCGATACGGCTCTTCAGAGCGAGGGCGGCGAGGTTGGTGGGATCCAGCTGCAGCAGCTCGTGCAGCTTGGTCAGCGCTAGCAGGTCCTCGCCCTCTTCGACACGGGCGCGAGCGCTTTCAAAGAGTTGGCCGATCGTCTTCTGCTGAACCACCCTTTCGATTTCGGACCGCAGCAGCGTGAGCTCGCCGTCGATGGTCCCCTCGGCCTCGAGTTCGTTCACGATGTCGAGCGCGAATTGGTGGTCGCCACGCTCGAGGGCCCGTCGTGCCGTCTGCATGCGGGGTTGCGTACGCGACGGGTCGAACAGCTCGATCGGTTCGCCGCGTCCGGCTCTCTGCACGGTCTGTCCGAATTCGCGGGCGCTGTCGTAGCGGTTCCAGGGCTGCTTCGCCATCGCCTTGTGCACGACCCGGCTCATCAGGTGAGAGACCATCGGGTTGATCTCTGATACCGGAGGCGGCATCTGTGTGCGAATGGCTTTGATGACTTCGTCTTCGGTGCTGCCGCGGAACGCCCGTGTGCGCGTCAACGCTTCATAGAGCGTTACGCCCAGCGAGTAGATGTCCGACTGCACCGAGGCGGGTCTCAGGTCCACCTGCTCTGGCGCCATGTAGGGCAGCGTCCCCTTGCGGAACCCACGGGTCCGCGACTCTGCCGAGATCGCGTAAGCGATGCCGAAATCGATGATCTTCACCGAGTCATCACGCATCACGAAGATGTTGCTCGGCTTCAGGTCGCGGTGAATGAGGCCGTGATCATGCGCGGCCTGGAGCCCTTTGCACGTCTGCGCGATGATTTCGATGACTCGGCCGACGGTCAGGTGATGGCGTGAGGAGGCGATCAGTTCCTCGAGCGTCTGGCCCTGAAGCAGCGGCATGACGAAGAATGGCTTGCGCTTGCCGCCCTCTTCGTACTCGCCCATATCGAAGATCTCGACGATGTTCGGATGGCTGATGGACTTGAGAGCGCTGCACTCTTTGTAGAACATGTCCAGGGCCGCCGCGTCGGATTCGTTCAGCGTCTTGACGGCGACGTCGCGTTTGAGTGCGGAGGAGTCAAAGGCGCGGAAGACCACGCCCATCCCACCCTGACCGATGGTGGCCGCGATCTCGTACCGGCCGGCAATGGTAGCCATGTCGGAATCGACGCTATTCTAATCTCCGCTCTCGCGGACCTCGGTCCCACTAGCATGCGCAGAAATCCGCTTGGGCCAATGGACTCCCTCACCCGGTAAATCCTGCAAAATCAGCGAAGAGTCCTATTGTCAAAGGTGTGGAGCTTAAGCTAGCCTTTCTCCCCTCGTTACAGACCTAGCGCGCATTTCCACGGCTAAACGTGCGCTCGAAGGGCGGCCTGGGGGTGTCGGTGCCAGTTGTCACAGGGATTCTCGACGAGACCGGACCCGTCGCATCGTTCGCGATTGCGGCGACAACCGCTGTCTTGCGGGACGTTCTGGCCAATGGCCTTATTCGTTATTCCAGCGTCACAGGTCTCGGTGACGTGAACGTGACGGTTCTTCCGCCCGATCGCGTGACCGTTGGGGCCGACGAGCCCAATCAGGTCAATCTGTTCATGTACCGCGTGTCGCCGCATTCCAAACTGCGGTCCGCCTCGCCGCCGGGCCCGGGTGTGAACAACGAGCGGCGAAAGCGGATGTTGCCGCTCGATTTGCACTATCTCATCACCGCGTATGGCGCCCAGGATTTTCACAGCGAGATTCTGCTCGGGTGCGCGGTGCATCTGTTGAACACCACCCCGGTGCTCACGCCGGACATCGTGCGCGACGCCTTGGGGCGGCCGGCGGGGAAGGGCCACAAAGGGGCGATGTCGCCGGCTCGCGAGGCGCTGTCGGTCGCTACGGCCCACCATGCCGAGGCGCGTCTGCGAGTGTCGCAGGAGTTTTTGAGTTTCGAGGAGATGTCGAAACTGTGGTCCGTTCTGCAGGCCCGGTATCGTCCATCCGTCACCTACGAAGTGTCCGCGGTGCCGATGCCGCTCGAAGGATGAGCGGACCATGGCATTGCCCGATCAGGACTGGCTTCACGCCAACCAACGTCATCTTGCCGCGGCCGTAGCGACGGTTCGTCGTCTTCTTCCGTCGCGCGATTCGGACCGCCCATCGGATGGAACCGGTGAGACAGGCGGGATCACAGACGTCGATCACGGTGAATCTCAGCTCGCCGACCCCATTGCGCATCCCTCGGCGCTCGATGCGCTATGCCAGACATTTGGACTGACAGAGTTCGAGCGGGCGATCACGGTGATGTGTGCTGGCGCCGAGCTGGACGGAAACTTTCCGTCGGTGCCCACGTTCGGCCTTGCGCTCGCGGCGCTGCCGGGAGCGCATTGGAGCGCGTTGCTCCCGAGTGCACCGTTGCGGCGGTGGCATCTCGTCGAACTGGGCGCTGGTGGCTCCCCGAGCGCGCCGATCACGACGCGCCCGCTCCGCATCGACGAAAAAATCCTCCACTACCTGACGGGTCTGACGCACATCGACGATCGGCTCGCCAGTCTTGTCGCCGACGTCGAAGTCGAGCTGGACGTCGTCCCGACGCATCGGGAAATCGCCGGACGCGTCGCGGCCGCATGGACGCCACGCGAGGATTCGTCGGCGCAGCCCGTCGTGGCGCTGCACGGAACCGACCGGGCGAGCGCGCGGGTGATTGTGGCGGTTGCCGCTGATGCGTGTGGGTGGAAATCCTATCGGTTGAGCGAGCGATTCCTGCCCTCGACTGCGACCGAGATGCACTTATTCAGCCGGTTGTGGGAACGCGAGGCTCGCCTCGGCGCGGCGGTCCTCCTGATCGAATGCGACGACAGCCTTTCGGAGTCGCATCACGACCTGCTCCGTGACTGGCTCGATCGGATGACCGGTCCGGTCGCAGTCATCAGTCGGGAGCGGCGTCAGATCGGCCAACGGGCGACGGCCAGTTTCGAGGTCTTGAAACCCACGGCGGACGAACAGCGGGCGCTCTGGCGGGCGGCGTTTCACGATCAGCAGGCCGTCCTGCCGGGCGTGTCCGCGCTGACCTCGCAGTTCTCGCTGAGCCGCCCCGAGATTCTTTCCGCGGCCGAGGAAGCGCGTGCCGACACGACCTCCGTGTCGATGCGATCGGTGTGGATGGCATGCCGGCGTCAGACGCGAGGGCGACTCGACGATCTGGCCCAGCGAATCGACAGCCACGCCACGTTCGAGGATCTGGTCCTGCCTGACGGCCAGAAGGAGATCCTCGCCAACATCGTGACGCACGTGCGGCACCGGACCACGGTCCTCGATACATGGGGGTTCGCAAGACAGGGGAGTCGCGGCCTCGGGATCAGCGCGCTGTTCGCTGGGGCCAGCGGCACCGGGAAGACCATGTCCGCGGAGGTCCTTGCCCGTGCACTGGAACTCGATCTGTACAGGATCGACCTCTCCGCCGTTGTTAGTAAATACATCGGTGAAACGGAGAAGAACCTTCGGCGCATCTTCGATGCCGCTGACAGCGGCGGTGTCATTCTGCTGTTCGACGAAGCCGACGCGCTGTTTGGCAAGCGGAGCGAAGTCAAGGACAGCCACGACCGCTACGCGAACATCGAGGTCAGCTACCTGCTGCAGCGGATGGAAAGCTATCGCGGGCTGGCCATCCTGACGACGAACATGCGCAGCGCGCTCGACGTGGCGTTCCTCCGCCGGATCCGGTTCATCGTGCAGTTCCCGTTTCCCGACGCCGGGCAGCGGGCGGAAATCTGGCGCAAGGTGTTCCCGCGCGATACGCCGACGCACGACCTGAACGTCGAACGGCTCGCGCAATTGAGCGTCGCCGGTGGAAGCATTCGGAATGTGGCGCTCAACGCGGCATTTCTCGCTGCCGATTCGAACCAGCCGGTGCAAATGTCGCACGTGCTGAGCGCGGCGCGCTCGGAATACGCGAAGCTCGAGAAAGCGCTGACCGACGCCGAGGTCGCCGGGTGGGTCTAGGTCGATGCTGAACGCGATCAACCAGGCATTTGCGTCGTTGTTGTGGGAGCGGGGATTAATCGATCCCCAGGATGTCGACGTCCGCTTCGACGTACCGTCGGAGGAGTGGGTTGACTCGTTGACCCGTCCGACGATCAACGCATTCCTCATTGAGCTTCGGGAGAACACGGACAAGCGCGACAACGCACCCGTCACCACCATCAACGGGGGCAGGGCCGAGCGTCGGATGGCGCCCAGACGCATCGATCTGACCTACATGGTCAGCGTCGTCACGACGGATATCGAAGACGAGAACGAACTGCTCTGGCGCGTGCTCGCAACGCTGTTGAAGCATCAGCAGTTTCCTTCAGATGTCCTGCCCGACTCGCTGCGTGGCGTGACACCGCCGCTGGTTGCGCGGATTGCGGCGAAGGAGGAGGCGCGCAACACGTTCGATATCTGGAGCGCGCTCGGTACCGATCCTCGCCCGGCGATCTGCTACATCGTGACCGCCCCGATGGATCTCGCCGTCGCCATCGATGCACCGCTGGTGCTGACGCGCACGGCGCGCTACCGGCGAATGGGCACACGCGTCGAGCAACCGGCGCACGACGTTGGCGTGCAGATCGGCGGTTTCGTCAGGAACCCTGCCGGCGAACCGGTGGCCAACGTCCTGGTCAGTCCCAACGGCGCCGAGCACGGCTGCATGACCAGAGCCAACGGCCAGTACGTTCTTCGCGGTGTGCCCGAAGGCACGCTCCGACTCACCGTGAGGAAGGACGGTCGCGAACAGAAGACCGTGGAAGTCCACGTGCCCGGCGCGTCGTACGACATCGTGCTCGACGGCTGATGTGTCCCTCGCTAGTGGAATGTGTGAACCGCACCTTGAATAGTTTCTGACCGACGAAGGAGCTTCGATCATGGCCGAATATCTGTCACCGGGTGTGTATATGGAGGAAGTGAACACTGGACCGAGGCCGATCGAAGGCGTCGGTACCGCCATGGCCGCCTTCGTGGGGTTTGCGCCCGCGGGGCCTGTGAACAAGCCGGAGCTCATCACGAACTGGTCGCAGTACGTCGAGACGTTCGGCTTGGCCAAGAACGGGGGCCGCAAAGATCCCCACATGACGAAGGCGTACCTGTCTCATGCCGTCTACGGCTATTTCCTGAACGGTGGCGGACGGTGCTACGTCACGCGGCTCGGCCCGAAGACGCCGACGTTGCAGCTGCCCAGCCGCGGCGCCGCGAGGAACGCGATCACGCTGCAGGCCAATTCCGGAGAGGCGGGGAATATCGACGTCGAGGTCGCACCGCCAACCGGCGACGCACCGCCTGAAGGAAGCTTCACGCTGAAGATCCGCCAGGGCGGCAACGAGGAGAAGTACGAGAACGTCGCGGTCGGCAAGCTCAAAGGCGCCAAGAACGTGGTCGAAGTCCTCAAGGACAGCAAGCTCGTCATGGTGCTGGAGTCGCAGACCGGAACGCTCCCCGACACCGGCAAGTACGTGTTGACGGCCACCGATGGCGGGGCGTTGCCTCAGGTGCAGACCACGGTCATCAAAGGGGATTCCGCGGCGCGCACGGGCATCGAGGGGCTCGAGATTGCCGAAGACGCGACGATGGTGTGTTGTCCCGACCTGATGTCAGCGTACGAGAACAAGATGATCGACGCCGACGGGGTTCGCGCCATCCAGACGGCGATGATGGACCATTGCGCGAAGCTGGGCGACAGGATGGCCATCCTCGATACGCCGCCGCCGATGGACGGAAAGACACATCCGTCAGCCGGGGACATCCAGAAGTGGCGAGCAATGACCAATTACGACTCGCGGTTCGGCGCCGTCTACTATCCCTGGCTCAAGGTGACCGGTCCCGACGGTGCCACGTTGACGGTCCCGCCGAGCGGTCACGTCGCCGGCATCTACGCCCGCAACGACAAGGAGCGGGGTGTCCACAAGGCGCCCGCGAACGAAGTCATTCGAGGCGCGATCGATGTCGCGACGAAGATCACCAAGGGCGAGCAGGACGTGCTGAACCCCATCGGCGTGAACTGCATTCGTGCGCTCCCCGGCAACATGGGCATTCGCGTGTGGGGTGCGAGGACGCTGAGCAGCGACCCGGCGTGGAGGTACGTCAACGTCCGTCGTCTGTTCAATTTCGTCGAGAAGTCGATCGAGCGCGGAACCCAGTGGGTCGTGTTCGAACCGAACGATCCCGATCTGTGGGCCCGTGTGCGCCGCGACGTCGGCGCCTTCCTGACGACGGTGTGGAGGAGCGGTGCGCTTTTCGGTCTGACGCCGGAACAGGCGTTTTACGTGAAATGCGACGAAGAGTTGAATCCACCCGAAGAACGCGATCTCGGACGACTGCATATCGAAATCGGCCTCGCCCCGGTCAAGCCTGCCGAATTCGTGATCTTCCGATTGAGTCAATTTGCCGGCGGCGGCGCGTAGCCCGCGCGGCGGCGAGGATGTGAACGCTTGATAAGAGAGGACATCACCCATGGCGACTGAAGATCCTGTTGTCTCCTCATGGTTTGGCATCGAGTTCCAGGGCCAGGTGAAAGGCGCGTTTCGCGAGTGCACCGGCCTGGGAAGCGAGAACGAGGTCGTCGAATACAAGGCCAGCGGTCAGAAGGGCGACTTCGTCATCCACAAGGTTCCCGGACGCATGAAGTGGAACAACATCACGCTCAAGCGCGGCATCACTGACGACATGGACATGTGGAAGTGGCGCAAGCTCGTCGAGCAGGGAAAGATTGACGAAGCGCGGAAGAACGGCTTCATCACCATGTACAACCAGGAGGGCAAGGCGATCGCCAAGTGGTCGTTTGTCAGAGCGTGGCCATCGAAGCTGAGTGGTCCCACTGCAAACGCGACCAACAACGAAGTGGGCATCGAGGAGCTCGAAATCACGCATGAGGGCTATGAGCGGACGCAGTAACGAGGGGCATCGGTGAAGACGGAGTTCGACTTCACCTTGCCGCGCGGTTACGTCGACGGTGCCGGTCAGGTGCATCGCCAAGGGGTGATGCGCCTGGCCATGGCACGTGATGAAGTGGAGCCGCTCGAGGATCCGCGGGTCTCGGCCAATCCCGCGTATGTGAGCATCACGCTGCTCAGTCGCGTCGTGACGCGGCTCGGCTCGATCAGCCCGGTGACGACGACCGTGATCCAGGGTTTGTTCGCGTCTGACTTTGCCTATCTCCAGGAGATGTACCTGCGATTGAACGAAAGCGACCATCAGGTCGAGACACAGTGTCCGTCGTGCGGGACGCGTTTCGCGATCGACTTGATGAGCGAGAGGGACGCGTAAAGGACTGTTGTGGACGAGGAATCGGCCGAACACGAGGCGGAGCCTGCGGCCGCCGATGAGCACGAGCAGAAGGGGTCTGGCGAGGCTCCGGCTGCGGCCATCGACCTCGCCAAGCTGACGGCGAAAGTCTATCGCCTGATGATCGAGGATCTGCGGCTCGACCGAGCACGCGGCGCGCGATGAGGAACAGGTAGAACGTTATGGCGACCGAACGACAACCACCGCCCGGCCCCGACGGCAAACCTGGATGTCGCTTCTACGTCCAGGTAGACGGCTGGACGCAGGCGGTCTTCACCGAAGTATCGGGCCTGGCGATGGAGATGGCGGTCGAGGATGTCGAGGAGGGAGGACTGAACAGCTTCGTTCATCGTCTGCCAGGTCGCGTCAAGACAAGCAACCTGACGCTGAAACGCGGCCTGACGAATTCGGACGATTTCCTGAAGTGGACCAGGGAAGTGTCGAGGGGCAAGATCGAGAAGAAGAATATCTCGGTCGTTCTCTACAACCTCAATGGCACAGAGTCGATGCGCTGGGAATTCCTGCAAGCCTATCCCGTGAAATGGAGCGGTCCGCAGTTCAAGGCGGACGACAATGCCGTTGCCGTTGAAACCCTGGAGCTCGCGCATGAGGGGATGAAGGCCGGATGAGCCGATGGCACGTCGAATCCTCCTCCAACCAGCCGGCGCCGCACAGCGACTCGTTCGATATCTTCAATTCGGACGCGTGCTCCGACAGCGGATGTACGCTGCGACACCAATTCCATTTCTACGACGACTTCATCTCATTCAGGATCGGCCGTACTTCACCGGACTATCGGCGAACCTGCCGACCTGGTGGGCCTCCGACGCGCGGTTTGTTCCCGGTTTCGAATTCCGCACAGCGTTTGTTGACGCCGTAGACGAGTGGGCGGGTGACGCCGACACTACTCGCACCGATCTGTCCGACCAGTCACCTGACCAACCGGTCAGGCAGTCGCCCGACGCTTCGACGGAACCAGGTTCGGCTGTGCGCCGGGGAGACGTCTCAGGTCGCGATCGGTCCGCTGCGCCGATGACGGTGTCGGTCGGCGACAATCTGCCTCCCAGACGCACGTTCGTTCGAGCGGTTCGTCCTCAGGACATGGCTCGCCCGACCTCGATGCGGCGCGGGAGGGCCGCAGTGTCAGTCACAGAAGTCGAGCGTCCGATCATTCCGCAACTGACAGGCGAGCCTGAGCACACGTCATCGTTGCCGGCGCCTCCAGCAGCGCGTGCTTCGAGCGTACCCGCGGCAGTCGGCGATCACACGCACGTTCAGATGACGCCGGCGGAACCGGAGCTCGAGCACAGGTCTTTGAATACCGAGGCGGCCATCACGGAGTCCGCGCCGAATGAGCCGGTGCGAGCGATTGCAATGCCATCGCCTGTCACGCTCGATGTGGGCGGTGAGGAAACGATTGCTGACGTTTCGCAGACCCCGTCGCCAGTTGTCGGTCGATCCGACTCGCGATTGTTAACGACGGATCGCACGTCCATAGAAGAAGCGGCGATTGGCGACGTCGCTGCAGATTCGCCTCGTGCTGCAGCTTCTCAAACTGAACCTGCGGATGACCAGCGAACTGTGGTTGCCGCGGCACCGGCCATTCACGAAACGTCGATTCATGCCGAGGATTCAGATCGCGTCGCCGAATCACCGGCAGCAGTGCCTTCACGATCGCGCCGACGCGCGCGGGTAGAGGAGCTCCCGACCGATCGGCTTACCGCAGGTGCGACGGACTCGCGCGAATCGACTGCAACTGCTCCGAACAGCCGCCGTGTCGGTCCACCGTCTCGACCGCCGGCGGTGCCCGAACCGCCGCGTGAACGCGAAGGCGATCGGCTGTTCCAGCCCGTCGATGACGGAGTCGATCGATCTCCAGCCGTATGGGCGGCGCGTCTCGCACGCGCCATGCGTCCACCATCGGCGGAGTCGCCCAGAACATCGGCACTACGTCGTGCGGCCGACTCAGCGACAGCTGCCACACGTCGGCCGGTTCACGCCTCGGTATCAGCGCCAATACGGCGACCATCGACGCCGATGCCGTCAGCGCCGCCCGCTTCAACGCCGGTCTCTCGACCGGCAGTCTCCGATGTGTCGGAAGTCACTGTTTCTGAGAAGGCGCGTCGCTTCCTGAAGCCGCTCGTCGGCATCGATCCGGCCACCGTGACGCTTGTGCAGGGTCCGGCAGCAGACGAGATCAACACGGCGAACCAGACCGATGCGCTCGCCGTTGGCGATGACACGATCGTCGTCGGACCAGGCTTCACTGGTGAACTACCTCGAGATCTCGGTCTGCTCGCGCACGAGCTGACGCACATCGCTCGAGAACGGCGGCCGCGGTTCATTCCGCCGGCAGCGCGCCCGCGTACACGGGGCATGCCGACGGCGCCGGACGAAGAGGCCGTCGCGCGTCGTGTCGAGGCGCAAACAATCGCCTTGGCGAATGACAGCGCCGCACAGAGAACTATCGCGGATCGCGTCTTTCACGAGAGTCGCCGACAGAGCGCACCCGAGCTGAGCGCGGCAACACCGGATGAGGCCCAGATGTCCCAGGCGTCGCATCCGGTCGATGACTGGGGCGGTCTGCCGGCGCCGTGGGAACCTTTGCCTGAGTGGGTGACCGCACCGACGATGGCGGCTGAAGCGACCACGGGGACGCAGAGAACGTTCGATGCGGGGCCGCTCTCGGTTGCGGCGCCATCGGTGCCGATGCCGGTCGCGACGAGTGTTCCTGCGACGCAGCCGGCGGTACATGCGGCTGATTCGGCACGCGTGCTCGACGCTCCCGGGGGCGCGGGAACTCCAGCGGCGGGAGAAGGCCAGCCGCCTGTGGCGCCAGACATCGATCACCTCGCACGGCAGGTCTATGCGGCGTTGAAGCGGCGGCTCGAAGCTGATGCACGCCGCGAACGGATGTTCAGAGGATAGAGGTATGACCGAGCACAAAGCCACGCTGGGGAAGCTGCCGAAGGGTACTGGAAAAGACCGGGCAGCTGTCGCACCGTTTGTGACCGTGTTGTTCAACCCGAAGGAACTGACGTTCTCGAAGACGAACACGTGGACTCCGAGGAAGACACCCAAAGCGAATGCGCCTGATCTCGAATTCGGCGGCGGTGGCGCGGCATCCCTGAAGATGCAGCTGTTCTTCGATACCTACGCTGTGGGTGGCGACGTCCGGACGGAGTATCTGGACCAGCTCCACAAATGGGTCATGGTCGATCCGGATCTCAAAGAAAAGAAGACCGACAAAGGCCGGCCCCCTGAGGTTCGCTTCAACTGGGCCGGCAAGGTGATTTTCGACGGCGTGATCTCGAGTTACAGCGAGCGGTTCACGCTCTTCCGGGACAACGGCGAGCCGGTACGCGCCGTTGTCGATCTCACGCTGACCGAATCCCAGGACGGCGCTTATCTCGCGAAACAGAACCCCACGTCTGGCGGCGTCGGGGGCGACCGCGTCTGGGTGGTTCGCGAAGGGGATACGCTCCCCTGGATTGCGTACAGCGAATACCACGATGCCACGGAGTGGCGTGCGATTGCCGACGCCAATCGGCTCACGGACGTGCGATATCTGCGTCCCGGGATGGTTCTGGTGATTCCCAGTGCCTGAGACCAGCACGCTCATCACGCAGTTCTTCGTGAAGATCGATGGCGCGCTCGTCGCGACGGACTTCATGCGCGACGTGTTCGAGGTGACCGTGCAGAACAGCCTGCACCTCCCCGACGTCGCGACCATTGTGTTGAACGACCCGACGTTGAAGTGGATTGATGACGCGCTGCTCAGCCCGGGCAAATCCATTGAGATTCAGGGGACGGCGGCACCGACGCCGAACAAGTCCGACGCCATCTTTGACGGCGAGATCGTCGAGCTGGAGCCCGAATTCGGCACCAAGATGCACCGCTTGACGATCCGCGCGTTCGATCGTCTCCATCGTCTGTCACGCGGCCGCTTCGTGCGGTCGTTCCAGAACGTGACCGACAGCGACCTCGCTCGCCGCTTTGCATCCGAGGTCGGACTGCAGGCTGACGTCGATGCGACGCGCCAGGTGCACGAGTATCTCTTTCAGAACAACGAGACGAACCTCGAGTTCCTGCGCCAGCGGGCAGCCGATGTCGGGTTCATGTGCTACGTCCTCGGCAAGAAGCTGTGCTTCAAACGTCTGGCCCGTTCGACCAAGCCGGCCGTCCCACTCAATTGGGGCGGGACGCTGAGCGAGTTTCGGCTGCGCATGACGACCATCGCGCAGACGAACAAGGTGACCGCACGGGGATGGGACCCGGTCACCAAACGCGAGATCGTCAGCGAAGTCACCAAAGGCGACGGAGGGCGTTCAATCGGCGAGCGCAGGGCCGGCGGTACTGTCGCCAAGGACGCCTTCCGTATCGACGCGACCTATCTGGTATCCACCACGCCGATTCGGGCGCAGGTTGGCGCTGATCAGATCGCCAAGAGCGTGGCCGATCGACAGGCCGAGCGATTCATCGAGGCGGACGGCGTGTGTCAGGGCAATCCCGCGATCGTCGCTGGCGCGACCGTCAAGATCGAACATGTTGGTAGTCGCTTCGGCGGCGAATATATCGTCACCGGAGCGACACACCGTTTCTCACCCTCCGAGGGCTATACCACCCAATTCAGCATTTCAGGGCAGACGCCGGCGACGCTGCTCCGGTTGATCCAGAACGACGAACCCTCGCAGATCTACAAAGGGCTCGTCATCGCCATCGTGACTGACAACCAGGATCCCAAGGGCTGGGGACGAGTGAAGGTGAAGTATCCCTGGTTGTCTGGAGAACACGCCAGCGATTGGGCGCGCGTGGTGGCGCTCGGCGCCGGCGCCCAGCGTGGGATGCAATTCCTGCCCGAAATCGACGACGAGGTCATCGTCGGATTCGAGATGGGTGACGTCCATCATCCGTACGTGCTGGGTGGGCTGTGGAATGGGAAGGACTTGCCCCCCAAGAAGAACCAGCAAGTCGTCGCGGGCGGGAAGGTTCGCGAGCGGATCGTCCGCTCACGCGCCGGACACCAAATCATCTTCGACGACAGCGATGGAGCGGGCAGCGTGACGATCGCCGACAAGAACGGCAACACGATCAAGATCGATTCGGCGAGCAACGCGATGAGCATCGACGTCAAGGGCAACTTGTCGATCAAGGCGGTGGGCCAGGTAACGATCAAGGGCGCCATGATCAATTTGAACTGACAAGAGTCCGAGCGGTCAGATGGGGGAGCGATGAGCGACTTTCTAGGCACCGGCTGGGCGTTTCCGGTGAGCGTTGACAAGCGCGGGCGCGTGGCGTTGTCGAGGCAGGAACAGGACATCGAACAGGCGATCCGCCTGATTGTGATGACGCCGAAAGGACAACGCATGATGCGCCCGGAGTTCGGCTGCCACATTCATGAGTTGGTGTTCGCGCCGAACAACGCCGCCACAGCGGGCCTTGCGGCGCGTTATGTCGAGGACGCCCTGGTGATGTGGGAGCCGCGCATTCAGGTGCAGGGGGTCAGGGCGTCTTTCGATGGCGACGACGAATCGCGACTGCTGATCGAGGTGCTCTACGAAGTGAAGGCGACCAACGATGCTCGATCGTTGGTGTTCCCCTTCTACACGATTCCCGGCGAATAGGCCCAGGACCATGCCGATACCAGCGCCACACATCGACAACCGCCGCTTTCAGGACATCGTGGACGAGGCCAAGCGCCTCATCCCGCAGTACTGTCCCGAGTGGACCGATCACAACGTCAGCGACCCAGGCATCGCGCTGGTGGAGCTGTTCGCGTGGATGACGGAGTCGCTCCTCTATCGCGCCAACCAGGTGCCGGAGAAGTGCTACATCCGCTTCCTCGAGTTGTTGGGCACGCGGCTCGATCCGCCGCGTGCGGCACATGTCCCGCTCACGTTCACGTTGTCGGCTCCGCAGACGGTGGAATACACGATTCACAAGGGGATTCAGGCCGCAACGCTGCGCACGGAAACGACCCCCGCGATCATCTTCACGACGGAAGCCGACCTGACGATCAGACCGCCGGTGGTCAAGAGTGTGTTCACACACCGCGCCAGCCTCGGCAAGGACGGATGGACTCCGCACGACCTGAATCGTCTCGGCCGCGAGCAGTCGATCATCCTGTTCCCCAACCCGCCGGCGCCTGGCGATGCATTTCATATTGCGTTCGAGCGCGACCATAGCCATCACGTGCTCGGTCTCGAGCTTGGCTGCAAACTGGCCGGCGGCGCCGGCAGCGTCGAAGTGAACACGCCGATTCAATGGGAAGCCTGGCAGGGCGAGGTGGCGCGCTGGGTCCCGTGCAGCATGACCGACACCACCAGAGGCTTCAACCAGGACGGCGAAATGATCGTGCGTCTTCCGGCGATGATGTCCGGCGAGTTCGCAGGCTTCGAGGCGTTCTGGCTGCGATGCCGTTTGCTCGAGCAAGAAGGCCGGGGGTACGAAGTCTCGCCCGAATTGGAGCGGTACTTCCGTGTGCAGTCGCGAGGCGGGACCGTGAATGCGCGGCATGCGATCGCGATTGCCGACGAAGTGCTGGGCAAGAGCGACGGCACGCCCGGCCAGCGATTCAAGCTGCTCAACTCGCCGATCCTGGCTCGCGATCCCGAGACGGACTTTCTGAGCGTCGAAACACCGGACGGTCCCGAACAGAACTGGCATGAAGTCGACGACTTCGGCGACACGGGTCTCGGGGATTTTTGCTACACCCTCGACAGCGGCGACGGGACGCTGACGCTGGCACCTGCACTGTTGCAACCCGATGGAAGCATGCATCACTTTGGCGCCGTTCCGCCGAAGGGTAGCGTGCTGCGCTTCAGACGCTACCTGATCGGCGGGGGTGTGATCGGCAATGTGCCCACCGGTAATATCAACGTCCTCACGTCATCGAGTCCCATCATCGCGGAGGTGACCAACTACGAACCGGCGGTCGGTGGGCGCGATGCGCAGACCGTTGAAGACGCGAAGATTCGCGCGGGGCACCGGCTGCGGTCGAGCGCTCGTGCGGTCACCGCTGGTGATTTCGAGTTCCATACGATGCAGGTGCCCGGGGTTGCCAGGGCGCGCTGCCTGGCTCCCGGCGAGCAGCCTGCCGATGCCGGCACCATCCGGCCCGGCCAGGTGTTCATGATCGTCCTGCCGGAGGTCGAGACACCCGACAAACCGCAGCCGGAGCAACTGACGCTTTCACCGCAACTTCGGACGTCCATTCTCGACTACCTCCATGCGCGTTGCGTCCTCGGGGTCGGCGTCGAGGTGCGTGCGCCGGAGGTGATTTGGATATCCGTGAAGGCGGAACTCCGTGTACCCATCGACAGCCACCCCGTCGTGCGCCGCGATGTGCAGCGCCGGGCTGAAGCCGAGCTCTATGCGTTCCTGAATCCGTTCAAAGGCGGCATGCAACGCCAAGGCTGGCCGTTCGGCCGCGATCTCTATTTGTCGGAGGTCTACGGGCTCCTCCAGCGGATACCTTCGGTGGAGTTCATCGAATCGGTGCGCATGGAGATCGTCGAACCAGGGATGACAGCGACGAAACCGGCACCACCACGCGTGCAAGTGGGGCCGCACTCGCTGGTCTGTTCGTTCCAGCACGTCATCAACGTCACACAGGCGGACGAGTAGGGCGGCGAGGGACTGCGACGATGACTTCGTTCAGAACACTGACCGTCGGCTTCGGCGGACAGGTGCTCATGACGAGCACGCTGAGCAAGTTCCCGTACGCGATCGGCGAGCTGCCGAACAACGACCTCCCGCTGCCGCAGATCTCGCCCACGCATGCCCAGATTGAACTGATGTCGGGTCGCGTCTTTCTCACCGACCTCGGTAGCCAGCAGGGCACGTTGGTTGCGGGAGTGCCGCTCCAACCGCATCAGCCGTTGATGCTGGTCGACGGCGTCACCATCCGCATCGGCCCATACGACATCGTCTACCGTTCCGCCATCGACCAGACCGAAGATTCCGCCGTTGCCGTCGAACCCCTCGTGCTCGAGGAGAGCCCACAGGTGCTCGACGCTGACGACGTCGTTATCGATCCTGCCTTCCGGCGGCTGCGAACGCCGGCCACGGAGAACGGCGACTTCGCGATCGGACGGTATGTGTCGCTCCTGCCGGTGACCTTCCACGACGCCGAGGGCGATTCGCTCACCGTGAGTCTCGGAGATCGAGTGCTGTTGACCGGCCCTCTAGCGAAGTCGCCGTACAGGATTGGCGAGCTGCCGGCAAACGATCTCTGCCTGCCGGAGATCTCGCCATCGCACGCTGAGATCCGGATCGTCGCGGGCCGAGCCGTGCTGAAGAATCTGGCCAGTCAACCGGAGACGTCGGTGGCTGGCATTCCGCTGCAGCTGCAACAGTCGCAGGTCCTCGACGATGGGGTGACCTTTCGCATCGGGCCGTATCAGGTCGTGTACCGGGCGGCGCCGTTTATCTCGAGATTCCTCAAGATCTTCGAATCGATCTGGGAGCCGTTCGAGCAGCGTCAGGATCACGTCGACATGTATTTCAGTCCACGCACGTGTCCGTCGTCGTGGCTGCCGTGGTTTGCCAGCTGGTTCGGGCTCGAGCTGGATCCGTCGCTGTCGGAGCGGCGTGTTCGGATGTTGTTGGCGAACACGATTGAAATCTATCGCTGGCGCGGTACGAAGTTCGCGTTGACACGCGTCATCGAGGTCTGTCTCGGCATTCGTCCGGTCATCACGGAGAGCTCGTCGGAGCCGAACGTCTTCCGCGTCCGGGTTCGGCTTCCCGCGGATGCGACCCCGGATTTCGTGCCGCGGCTCCGGGCGTTGATAAGCGCTCACAAGCCGGCTCACACCGGCTACGTCATCGAGGTGCAGAAATGAGCGATCTGATCACGTCGCCGTTGGGCGACTACCGCGTAGAGGGCAGCATTGGCCAGACGGTCATCGGTCCGATGTTCCGGGGTGCGCACATTCATCTTCGTCAGCCGGTGACGATAGTGGTTGTCGACAACCGCTTCGCGAGCGCTCCGGGCTTCGTGACGCGCCTCATCCAATACGCGCAGCAGATCGTCGGTTTCACCGATGCGCACGTGATGGAGACGTTCCTGACCGGCGAGCACATGGGGCTGCACTACATCGTCATGGAGCAGATCGAGGGAGGGGAGCTGAAAGCCCGGCCCAGTGCCACCGAGTGGAGCGCCGCGAATTGGCAGGCGATCGGATTCATCCAGCAGGCAGCGGAAGGCCTGGCGGCGGCACAACGGCGAGGGTTGATGCATGGAGACGTGAAGCTGTCGAACCTCCTGCTGACCAAGCCGGACCTCCTGACGGCGCAGATCAAGGTCTCCGAAGTGGGCCTTCGGCAGCTTGCAGGCGAGGCGGCGGTCACTTCAGACCTCGCTGGGTTGGGCGGTGTGTTGTACGAAGCCATGACCGGCCGTCCCGCTGCACACGCGGTCCGCGGCGAGTACCCGTCAGGCACACCCGAAGAACTCAAGACCGTCGTTCTGCGCTGCCTATCCGACGATGCACGGCTGCAGTTCGCGTCGTGCGACGAGCTCGCGCAGCTTCTTGGAAAGTTGATCGACGAGTGGAGAGCCGCGGCGGCGAAGCCGGCCCCGCGGGTCACGACGGATCCGGCGCCAGCGGTACGCCCCGAGCCGATCCAGAACAACACACCCGACAGCTGGCTGAACGGTGGCGTTGGCCTGAAGACGGGTGTGAAGCCTCCGGAAGGACCGAAGACTCGCTGGGACCCGCCGACGCATCCTGATCCTCTGCCGGCAGGCGATCTGGTGCCGTGCCTGCACGTCTACGACGAAAGCGGGGCACCGGTTGCGAAGCAATTCGTTCGCGGCAAGATCACGATTGGCCGCGAACCCAAGGACCAGGGCAGGGGCAGCACGATCGTCCTGTCGAACTCAGATGTCTCGGCAGAGCATGCGCGTGTCGAGTGGGACGGACACGAGCGCATCACCATTACCGACCTGACCTCGAGAAACGGGACGAAATACAGGAACGAAACGCTTCTACCGGAAGTGCCGCAGGACTGGGGCGAGGAGCAGTGGGTGAAGATCGCTTCGTACTGGCTCTGCCTGCAGCGTCCGCGCAAAGGCGTCGAGACCGAGGGTGGAATCGAGGTCATTCTCGACTTGCAGGGCCAGAAGATGGAGCTGACGCCCGGCCGCACCGCGCAGTGCCGGCTGACGCTCGTCAACCGCAAGACGACGGTCGAACAGATTGCGCTGTCGGTGCAGGGCATTCCGACGGAATGGGTGCAGGTACTCGGGGACAAAACGCCTCGAGTGATGCCCTATCAACGGGCAGAGGTCACGCTGAACATTACCGTTCCGCGGTCATCGTCGGCGACGGCCGGGGACTATGGGGTGACCGTCGTCGCTCGACCGATCAGAGCGAGTGACGCGACTGGATCGGCGACCGCGCAGTGGACGGTCCTGCCGTTTGAAGACCTGTCGGTTTCGATGTCCCCTTCGCGCTCAAGCGGGTTGCGGCAGGCGCGGTACAACCTCACGCTTCACCACGGCGGAAACTTCCCAGCGAGCTACGTACTGACGGGCACCGACGACGAGAGGCAGCTCGAGTACCTGTTTTCGGCCGACGACACCCTGGATCGTCGCCGGCTCGAGCTGAAGGATCTGCAACCAGGGCCCACGAATATCAAACTTCAGGTCCACGCGCCGAAGCGGTGGTTCGGCAGCAGCAAGGGGTGCCCGTTTGCGATTCAAACCGCTGCAGCGGAGGCCCCGGCCACGCAATCGGTTGCGACGGAGGGGCAGTTCCAGCACCGGGCGATCTTTCCGATCTGGTTGATCGCGGTGGCGCCCATACTGCTCCTCGCGCTGCTGTTCGCGCTGCCGTCGATGTTCAGCCCCGTCATAAGCAGCGTGTACATCGAGCCGGAACGGCCTCAAGTCAACCAGCAGCTGTCAGTGGTGTGGGAAGCCTCGGGCGCTCGCACCATACGTGTGTTCACCAACGAGATTCCAGTGAAACCCGAGCCTGACCCCGACGCGACACGCTATGTGATTCAGAAAGGGCTACAGGGGGAGACTCGGGTGCGCGTGCTCGTGTCGAATCTCTTCGGTGAGGCCACAAAAGAGATCACCATCAATCCTGTGCCTCTGCCGCCCGAGCAGGTAGCGCCAGCGGTCATCCAGCTGTTTACAGTGACGCCGCTCACCATCGTGGATCCCACTCAGCAAGTGCAGATCCAATGGCGCGCAGCCGGGGCGACACGTGTCGAGCTGACGCCAATCGGAACCGTGGGCATGGAGGGCACGACAAGCCACACGCCTGGCGCGGAGCAAGCCTATACCTTGACGGCCTTCAACAAGGAGGAGAAGCCGACGACGCGAACATTGACCGTGCGCTTCCGTGAGGCCGAACCCACTGCGGAGGATCTGTCCGTCGAAATCCTCGCGCCGCAGCGCAAGGACAAGAACGGCGTCACCATTGCGCGTGTGGACCGCGAGCCGGTCGTCTTCCGATGGAGCGCGAGGAGGGGGAGGCAGTTACGCATCCAGAGCCGGGGCGCGGCGGCGCCGCTGCAAGGAAGTTCCGGGGAGAAGTCGGCGCTGCTGCAAGGCATCGGCACCTACGAGTTCACGCTGGTCGCCACGACCGCGCAGGGCCGTGACATCGTCAGCAAGCCCGTACGCGTGGAGGCGACGTGTTCGAGAAACTGGTTCGCGGAGGCGACGACGTTGGGCCTGGCGGGGTGCAAGAAGCCGCCGCAGGTGCAGTGGCAGAACTAGTCGCTGATCGCCGTGCAGCACCGAGCGCGAATCCGGCGCGCCGCGGAGCGACCGCAACATCGTAGGAACGATCCGCCCGCGCCCACCGTCGCACCGCCGCCTGACACCGGCGGTCCGTCTGCGGTCGCGGCGGATTTTTCGATCGCGACGCTGAGCGTCCTTCCCGAGGTGACGCCGGTCGCCCGGAAGATTCAGCGTCAGGAAAACGACGACCGTCATCCCGCACCGGCGCCCACACCTGCGCCACCGGCAACTCCGCCTGGCGACGACGCCGAGCAGCTCAAGGCGGGTGGTGAGGGATCGACGACGCTCCTCGCACCGACCGTTTCCTTCAAGGTCTACAGCGGCAAGACGCTGCAGGACGTGTCGAACGCGCTTCCCAAGGAAGCGGGGAGCTTCACGTTCGACATCGCCACCGCGACCGATGGCGACCCGATCACGCGAGCGACGGTCACCGTCAAGCAGGCGATCGAGCTGCCGCGTTGGGCGGAGCGCGACGTGCAGTGCAGACCCATTCAAGCCGCGTGGGATCGCTTTGCCAGCGCGCTGCGCCAGCACGAGGACGAGCACGTCAAGATCAACAAGCAGCAGCTTGGCACCGCGCACACACACTACGTCGGCAAGGCGAAAAGCGAGACGCCGGACGTCACGAGCGAGTTGGAGAACGACGCCAACGCCGCCGGCCAGGCCTTCGATGCGCAGACGGGCAACGGCACGACCGGCAACCCGCCGACGATCATCGACGTCGGCGCCAAGTGCAGCGACAAGGGAACCTTCGAAGACTTCGCACCGAATGGGGAGGAGCTGCAGGCCAAGCTGGAGGTGAGCGAGCCTGGTGATCCCGACGAAGAAGAAGCCGATCGCGTCGCCGAGCAGGTGATGCGGATGGCCGACCCGCGCGAGCGTGCGCCGCTGCGTCTGGTGTCGGGCGGCGGTGTCGTGCAGCGATGCGCGGCATGCGAGGCGGAGGAGAAGAAGTGGCAGGCGGCGTCCGAGGACCAACGTGCTGGGCGCGTGCGCCGCAAATGTGCGGAGTGTGAGGCGAACGAAAAGGCGGTCGACGAGGAGGAACTCAAGAAGCAGCGCGTCGCCCGCAAAGAGGCGAATGGGCGTTCGTCGGTCAGCGGATCGGCGCGCGTCGTTGACGTCACGAGGTCAGGCGGTCAGCCGCTCGATGCCGAGACCCGCACGTTCATGGAGCCGCGCTTCGGGTACGACTTCAGTCGCGTGCGCATCCATGCGGATAACGAAGCCGCGATCGCCGCGCGATTGGTGAGCGCGCGTGCGTACACACTGGGATCCAATGTCGTATTCGCGTCGGGCCAGTACGCTCCAATGTCGGTCGAAGGTCGGCGACTGTTGGCGCACGAGCTGACTCACGTCGTTCAGCAGCATGGTGCCAGCGGACAGGTGCACCGCGCGCCTACTCCGGCAACGACTGACGAGACACCGGTGCAGAAGGCTATTCGAACGCAGGATCCCGCGGACGCGAGAGCGATCAATGAGCAGCCGGCGGCGGAGGCCGCCTGGCGCATGACGGCGGGGGACAAAAAGAAGACGCCAGCGACCGCGCCGGCGCTCCAGCGCATGGTGCTGATGCGCCAGCCCGACGGCGGCGCGCCCACTGCCGATCCGAAGGACGCCGGCGCCTCCTCGACCGATGCCAACTACGTCACACTCGAGGGCAAGAAGCTGGCGCGCTATCCCGAGCAGCAGCGCCGCGACATCGAGGAGATCGTCGCCAAGAAGGGCCGTGCCGGACCGCGCGACTTCCTCGACGAGTGGGAGCTCATCTACGACCGCGCCAAGCCGCTCGCCGGCGTGTCCGACAACCAGTCAGAGATCGAGCACGCACGCGAGGCGCTCGACTCGCTGCGCGGCGTCGTCAAGCAGCTCGAGACCGACATCAACACCTTCCTTGACGAGTTCGAATCGGAAGGACGGATCGTTCTCGGTGACACGCTGACCGACTCCGAGACGCGCGCGAAGGCCGAGGGCATCAAGTACGGCCTGACGGAGAAACAGATCGAAGAGTCGACGACGGAGCCGGAGACCGGCCAGACGGCCACCACGACGTGGACGTCGTATGACTTCCGCGATCCCAACGCGCCAGCGGTCAGCGGTGTCGCCGAGGCCGCAAAGCAGCTCTTGCAACGTCGGAGTACGAAGATCGACCCGGTCAAGAAGAAGCTCGAGGACTTCAACATGTCGCGTGCTCGCTCGGCGTCGCCGGCCGGGGGCTACGTCCCGGCGAAGACGGCCGAGAACGTGGCAGCGGAGAAGGAACTCGTCGAGGAGGAGCGCAGCTATGACGTGCTTGCCAACGACATGGCGCAGCGTTATCCGATCATCGGCTCCTTCACGCGCGACAAGGACGACTTGCGCGGGTTGCAGACGCTCGCCGCCGGTGGAACGCACGACGCGGCGCAGCTGATCGGCGTCAAAATCGCCGAGACGCTTGGCAAAATCAAGAAGGTCCGCGACGAGAACACGCCCGGTGGCGACGCCAACCCGTACAAGATTCCGAAGATCGTCGCGCTAACCAAGGGGCGCAAGAGCGTCGCCGAGAACAGCTGGCAGAACAAGGTCGTCGATGAGCACATCGCCGACATCCACCATGAGTCTGCGGTCATCGGCATCGCGATCGGGCTAATGCAGCTCGCACTCGTGCTGCTCGCACCGGCGACGGGAGGCGCGTCGCTGGTCGTCGCCGCCGGCCTCAGCACGGCGGTCGCGGTCGAGCACGCCAAGGAGTACATGCTCGAGGAGGCGATGGCGGGATCCGACGTCGACAAGGCGCGCGCGCTGTCGCAGGACGAGCCGTCGCTATTCTGGCTCGCGGTCGACATCGTCGCCGCGGTCGCCGACATCGGCGCCGGCGCGGCGGCGGTGGCGAAACTGATCAACACCTGGCGCACCGCGGCAAGCGCGGTGCGCGCGGTCAACGCGGCCAAAACCGCCGACGAACTCGCCGCCGCGCGCAAGGCGATGGCGGAGGCGCTGGAGCACGAACCGGAGCTGCTCGCGCGCATCACCAAGAGTATCGACAAGGACGGGCGCCTCGCGAAGGTGTCAGAGGAGGTCAAGGCCGTCGAGGCTGCCGTCGACAAGGCCGCGCAGGCCGAGCTGAAGGCCGCCATCACAAGCGACGCCGGGCACGTGCACGTGACCGAGACTGGACGCGTATTCAGCTGCCACTCGCCGTGCACCGAGATGCGCGCCAAGTACTCCGAACTCCTCGCCACCGAGGAGAGTAAAGGCTTGCTTGGCGATCTGACGAAGCTCGAGGAGGACTCGGCCAAAGCGGTGTCCGAGGGTAAGAAGGGCGCTGAACTCAAGCCACTGGCGGAGCGCGCAGAGGCGCTCGACGCCGCGCTGGCAAAGGCGATGACGCAGGCGCGGGCCAAGAAGATCGCCAGCTGGCTCGAAACGATGCCCTATCCGGCGCTCAAGGAGCACCCGCTCGACCTTGCCGCGGTCGAGCGCATCATCCAGAAGACCAACCCAGACCACATCAAGGGCCAGCTGCTCGAGGAGCTGATGGGCTCGAAGCTACAGAACATGATCGCGTCGGGCGACAAGGGGCTCGAGGCGCTCGCCGGTGGGCGACCGATTGAGAAGCTCGAATACATCGGCGGCCATCGGGTCAAGGACGCAGGCGGCCGCCAATTTACCGATGGGATGCTAATCATCCGCGATGGCGACAAGGTCGAGGTCGTGGCCGTGATCGAATCTAAGGCCGGCAAGGCGGCGTCGAAGGGCCTGGCGGGCGAATACACGTCGCTGCGGTCCGACGGCACCTATAAGTCCCTGAAGGAGCTGGGTGCCGAGCGCCCGGTGAAGGAGCTGACCGACGCCGAGCGCGAGCTGATCGAAGCGCGGCGACACGCGATCGAAGGTCTGGTCGACGCGAATCCGAAGAAGTACAAGGGTCTGACGATCGAAGCGATCGACCAATTGGCTGAGCACCAAGCTGACATCGCCAAAGCCATGGACGGACTGGTCAAGACCGAGGCCGGTCAGGCAGTCAATGACATCGAGAGAATGGTGTCGGTCGGATTCAAGATCGACGACGAGCCCGTCAAGCTCGCGAAGGGCGGACGCGGGTCGACCAAGGTGGTGGGGGTGCTGCCCGACGACGTTCCCGGGAAGGCGCTCGAGGCGAAGATCGGCGCCGGGACGAAGGAGAAACCCGGACAGGGAATCAACTTCACGACACAGAACGTCGGCATCGACTCCAAGGAGCTCAACTCGCTCGCCGGCGAGATCGCCACGCGCGCGGCAGCACCCGCGCTTTGAGCTACGTCGTCGGCAGGGAGAAGTGCGCGAGTACACACTCGCGATCGGCGCGCAGTGATGCGCTGCATGACGACGTTACCGCCCAGCGCGGCCGGGTTCGTGACGTCGTCGCGCCGCAGTCTGAAGGTGGTCGCCAACAAGGATCCTCCGAAGGGCGAGTTCGGCCAGGCGACGAAGGCGTCACAGCGTCTCGGGATTGACGTGCACCCGGAGACCAGCGAGGACATACCCGCGGAGATCCTGATCGACGACAGCCACAAGGTGAAATTCCCTAGTGGGCAAGTGCGGGCGCAGATCACCGGGGTGCTGGCAGCGACGGAAAGATCGGAAAGCTGCCTGAGACCGTTCGGGGTAAGCAGGGCGTTCGCTTCGACATGATGAACGTGCAGAGCGTCAACCAGGAGCAGCTCAATGCTGTGTCGAAGGAGATTCAGGACACCAAGGGGTTCGGCGGCGCTACCCGCACGCCGCACCCCTGAATGTCGGCCCCACGCACGCGTTCAAATATGTGAACTCGTCTGACTTTTGTTACATTGCCAGAGCCGTCTGGCAGCAGATCGGGAGGGATCGAGTCAAGCAAAGATAGCCGAAGAGACTCTGGCGCGAGGTGCCGCCCCGAAGAAGTAGTGAGTTGATCAGCGCGCCGCCGCGTTATTTTATCTACGGTTTCTTACCGGCGACGGCGATCGCGGCCTTCAGGTCATCGACCTCCATCTTGATAAACCCCTTGTGCAGTTTCTCCGCCTCTTTGTACGCGGCCTCATCGACCGCCGGATCAGGCAACTTCCTCATCGACTGAAAGTCGATCGGCTTCCAGTGGCCGGCTTCTTCGACGAGTCATTGTACTTCGCCCTCGTAGCCGTAGCCTTTCTTCAGCAGCGCCTCGGAGTAGTTTTCTACGTCCTTGAGGGTGTGCTCACCCATCGCGCCTCTGGTCTTCTCGATCAGCGCCTTCGCCGCCTGCTGCTTGGCCGGATCGGCGATGCGTCCGAGCTCTTTGTCGCTGACGATGAAGGTGCCTTTCACCTTGCTCATCACAAACCCGCGGCGTTGCGGCGGTGGGGGCTGCACCTCGCCGTAGAACTTGGGACCGAGCTTCGTCTCGGAGGCGGCTTTCGCGCCCTCCATGTCGTTGACAAACAGCGGATGGTTCTCCGGATATACTTTGACGACGACTTCCTCGGTGTGTCCGGGCCAGTGGCCTTCGAACACACCGCAGCCTTCCTCCGTGCGCGCGAGCGCACCGGCATCACCCGCAGCGGACAGTGGCGCGCCGCCGGCGAGCACGTTGGGCGGAGGTGTTGGTGTGGGCCCGGATGGAGGGACAGACGAGGGTGGTCCCGAGCTCGGAGGTGGCATCGACCCGCCGCCACCACCGCCGCCGCCCGCCGCTCCGCCGCCACCAGCCGGTCCACCGCCGCCTGACGTGGCCGCGCTTCCACCGGCAGGCGCAGCAGGTGGCGCTCCTGCAGCCGGGCTCACCGGACCCGCTCGCAACCACGCCTCAGGGTTGTCGTTGGCAATCTTCTTCATGTCTCCCAGCGTCTGCTGGGAGAAACTGTTCCACTCGTTGTAGAGGTTCTTCAGATATGGATCGGTGACCTCGCCGACGTGCGGGTTGAGATCGCTGATGTGCGCTTCACCGCCGACCGGATGCATCGCCTTGAAGCGCGGGTCGAGATGGACGAAGTCCGCCGTCGCCGCTCGCTCGGTCTTGTACGAGAAGCCTGAGAAGTTCTTCCAGAAATCCAGGCCGGCGTTCTTGACACCAGCGCCCTCGGCGAGCGTGGCAAAGCGATTGATGTACTTGTAGAGCTCGTACTCGCGAGTCGCCAGCGCGATGTTGCCTTTGCACTGCGCGAGGATGTGCTGAATCATTTCAAGTTGCGACAGCGCCGCCTGGTACGCTTCGAGTCCGACCACTTTCATGCCCGGCGTCAACGCTCGCACAGCGCCTGGAGATATGTACGCTTCATCGGTCAACGCGTTCGCCGCCATCTGCCGCAACGTGATCTTCTTGGCCAGCTCGGTCTTCTCGGCGCCATCGGGAAGCGAGTTGTATTTCTTCATCATCTCGTCGATTTCGAGTACCGCCTGGTCGCGCGCCCGCTTGCCCACGGCGCCGCCCATCGAATCGGCGAGCTTCTGGATCTCCGGGTCCTTGATGTCGACGCCCGCCTTCTTGGCGTAGGCCTCGATCTCGGCGATGCGCGCCGGGTCGCCTTCGGCGTGGTGAAGCATCTTGGCGATGTTGAGGCGCTCGGACTCCTTGGTCATCTCCTGCAGGAACTTCGCCTTGTCCGCCCCGCTCAGCCCCGGCATGATCTTCTCGTAGAGCGTCAGACGCGAGCCTTCGGTGTAGAAGTTCATGCGAAGCGCTTCACTCCAGCCTTCGCCGTAGTTCTTCTTCACGTACTGCTCGGCCTCGATCATCTTCTTGCCGGCGTCCTCGCCCTTGGTGGAGAGGTCAACGTCGCTGATCGGCTCGTTGCTGGGTTTCCCGAGGTAGTCGGCGCCAAACTTCGACTTGACCTCCTCGACGATCGAGGCGCGGCGCTCCATGATCTTCTTCGCCGCTTCGCGCATCTCCGGCGACCCGCCTTCAAGCGCCGTCATCAACTGTTTCCAGTTGCCATGGTCACTGAGCAGCGAATCCATCGCCTTGACGTCGCCCTTGAGGACCGCAGCGATTTTCGGGTTCCCAGGCTTCAGGAGCTCGGTCGTCATCATGACGCGCGAGATGCCGGCCTCACCCGATACCATGATGCCGGACCGGGCGTTCGACATCAGTTGCTGGACGAACGCTTCCTCAGAGGGGTTGCCGATCTCTGCGAGCTTGCCGGCATCCTTGATGCGCTGATATTCGGTGCGCGCCGCTTTCTCTAGATCCTCGAGCGCCGGCTTGGCCTTTTCAGCCGCCTCCCTGATGTGTTTCAGCACGCTCTCCGCCAGCGACTCGCTCTTGGTCTCGCTGAGCGCTCGGCGGAGCGCCTCGATCTCCTTGTCAGATTCCTTGGCCACCACCTTGCCACCGGCGATCGCCTCTTTCTCCGTCGCGAGTGCCCAGGTGACACGGCGCACGTGGCCGGCGAGGGTCTTGAAGGCTGTCGTCGCGCCTTTCAGATCCAGGATCACCGCGACGATATCAACCGCCAGCCACATCAAGCTGGGGTCTTCCTGCGAGATGGCTTTCGCCTTGTCGAATGCGGTACCGGCTTCGGCAGACGCGAGCTCGTACTCCTTGTAGCTGTTGTAGCCCTGGTACACGCTCAACGCGGCACTGCCAGCAGCGGCGCCGGCGACACCCGCCGCCACTACCATGCTGGCGCCACCCGTTGGAATCGCAGCGAGCAGACCCAGGCCAAGCGCCACTGCGCCGATCAGCAGACTGGTGAGCGCCGCATCGGACTGCACCTTGTCGGCCTGATCGGCCACGACCTTGTCTTCCCAGCCCTTCGGAAGGAGGCCCATCTTGGCCTTGGTGCCGTTCACAATCGTTGGCGTCTTCCAGATATTCAGCTCGCCATCCTTCAGCGCGTCCTCGCAGGTCTTGATGTTCTTGAGACGGCTGGCCACCATCGGCCCCACCTGTGCGCCGGCGGACGCCCCGCCCTTACTGATGGCGATGAGCGCCCTCGTGTTCTGTTCGCCGTCACCGTCGAGGCGGCGCATGCCCCAGGGCTGGCCGTCTTGGGTGAACGTCTCGTCCTTCGAGTACGCGGCCAGCAGCGGAAACGCGCCTTCGTGTTTCCCGCGAAGCCCGGCGAGCTGAGTGCGATCTTCCTTAATCTGATCGGCAAGCTGGTTGTAGCGTTGATAGTCCGGATTGCCCTCTCCGGGCGGAAGCGGCGAATCACCGTAGCCGCCGACCATCATCCGATTGCGATCGACAACCGCCTTGGCAATGCGGCTGCGTATGTCGGCCAACTCCTTGGCCGCGGCTGCCAGTTTCGTGTTGGCCTCGCTGTTGTCGAGCGTCACGTTCTGCAGGTAGTCAGGACCGAACAGCCGCGCCATCTGCAACTGGGTGTCGGTGATCCCGTACCGCTTGGCTTCGGCTTCGACGATGTCGCGGCTCTTCGCCAGAATCCCGAGCGTGTTGTCCTTGGCTTCCTGCTCGAACTTGGTCAGCAGGTCGCGCGCCGAAGTCAGTACCCGTTTGCCCTCGTCTACGACAACACCGACCAGATAGTTGGCCTTCTCGTTCGGCCACCCTCGTTCGGCGAACGTCTCCGCGAATTCATTGCTGCGAGTCGGGAGCGTGCGGAGGCGATCCCACAGCGCTTGCCCCGCGTCCAGACCTCCCTTGGCGATTTCCGCCTCGAATAGGCGGCGCATCTCCATTGGATCAGTACTGAGATTGATGCCCTGATAGTTCGCGCGCGAGAACGGATCCGGTGCCGAAGGCGTGGTCTGTCCTGGCGGAGCGACTTGCGAGGTGCCCTGAGAACCTGTCATACCGCCGGGAGTCGATGCCGGCGCGGGCGCGGGACCCTGACTCGAGTTGGGCCCTGTTGGCGTGAAGCTCTTGTCTCTCTGCAGCACAGGCGTTGCTGCACCCGCGAGAGACGGCGTGATCACGGGAGGCGGAAGCGGAACGCCCGTTGATCCGGATCCAACTCGCGCGGCAGCAGTATCAGCCGCGCGCTCGAATGGATCTCCTGGTGTCGAGACGGTAAGGCCGTCGGGCCCTGGCACACCGGCGACCGGACCAGTCGATTGCTGTGCGACGTGGGTCAGTTCGTGTGCGAGCAGGCTCTGTCCGTCGCCGCTATGCGGAGCATAGGTGCCGCGTCCGAACACGACATCGCTGCCCACCGTGAACGCACGAGCCTCGACGCGCTCTGCGGCGCGGGCCGCCGTGGGACCAGCATGAATGCGAACGCGGCTGAAGTCGTGCCGCAGCCGGGATTCCATCGTGCGCTGCACGTCGCTCGGCAGCGGTGCTGTTTCCGAGCGCAGCGCATCGACGACCAGCCCCGACGTCGCCGCGTCGGTCGTGCCGGCGGGGCGCGTCAGCGAGTCAGTCTCGTCTCGCTTCCGCGGAATCTTTCGATCGGACCGCATGCGCGGACTGTTGAACGACGTGAGCCAGTTCGTGCGCGAGTAGGCGCTTTCCAGACGTCGTGCGAGGTGAATACTGTCCTGCTGCAAACGCCACATCGGAACCCACGGTGTACGCACGCGCGTCGACTGAGCGTGCCGCGTCGGCGGCGGACGAATCTGCGTGGATGCGTACCTTGCTGAAATCGAACCCGAAGCGCGGCTCCATGAACGCGCGTGTTTCGGCATCGAGGGGCTGCCCGCCGGTGCGCGTGATCGCGACGGCCCGTTCCGGGACGATGACACCAGGACCGGACGCTGTCCGTTGGACCTTCTTTCTTTCCTCCTCCGCCGCCGGGCTTCCTTCCTCCTCTTTCTTCTTGTCCTTCTCCTCGCACTCGGCGCATTTACGCTGTAGCGCCGATCGTCGGGCGCTGACGTCCATCCATTTCGTCGAGGACGGATCGGCCATGCGCATCACCTGATCGGCGATGCGGTCGGCTTCGAGCTCGTACGGATCACCAGGCTGGCTCACTTCCAGTTTGGCTTGAGCCGTCGCACCGTGCTCGGCCTCACCCTCGGCCGCCGTGCACGACGCCGCGAGATCGATGATTGTCGGTGGTTTGCCGAGCAAGCCGTGCTGTGTCTTGTCGTCGTACTCGTCGCTGGCGATCTGCGCTTCCCTCTTAATCCTGTCGGTCACCTTTTGCGTGTCGCCGGACGACTGCCCTTTGTAACGACGATGGGCATTCGCGAACTTCGACTGGTTGATCGAGACGTGGCCGTCTTCGTGCCGCTTCAACGCGTTCGCGAAGTCGTCCCAGGCCTTCTGTACCGCGGCGCACTGCGTGTCTCGTTCCTTCCACCTCGGGAGGTGCACGACTTGCGTGACTTCAACCGTGCTCTTGCTGATCGGCTCGCCTTCGGTGCCGGTGACAATGTCGAACGCGGCACTGCCGGGCTCCTTCGGGAGCATGGCGGCAACGTCCTTCAGCGTGGCGCCGCTGTACTCGTCGTAGATGATCGTCGGCGGTTCCTTGACCGTGGTTGTGCCGCTCGCATCAGTCGTCGTCCCCAACGGCTGCGGCGGTTCCGGAGCAGCCGTGTCGACCGGCTTGTTGTCTGGCGTTAGCGCCGCGGGCGCTGGCAATTCCGGGCCGGACTCGGGCTTGTCCTCCGCCTGACGCTGAACGATCGTCTGCGGGGCGCGGGAGATCTCGACTCTTGCCGAAGACGTCGCCATTTCGGCGAAATGATGTCCAGCACGGTACGTGACGGGCGGGCGGAACGACGGGCGTTCAGGTTCGACCGTGGCAGTGTTGACACCCCACGAGCGGGTTGGAATCGGTGACGAGGCCCGTATCGCGGTTCG
This sequence comes from Vicinamibacterales bacterium, assembly GCA_035764385.1. Classification (GTDB taxonomy): domain Bacteria; phylum Acidobacteriota; class Vicinamibacteria; order Vicinamibacterales; family UBA2999; genus Gp6-AA40. The sequence continues at coordinate 8,771 of DASTZI010000355.1, read as the reverse complement.
CTGTCGCAAACGGCGCTCCTGAAGACGGAAACGTATCAGGCCCGACAGCCGAACTCAAGGAAAGAGAAGCGCGAAACGACGATCCGGCGGTGTCTAACCGCCGATGACGACGGTCGGGCATCCCATGGCCACCGAGTTCACGGACGTGACTTCCTGGATGCTGTCGCCAACGCGGCAGGCTGGAAATCCGCCGATCATCACGGTCTGACTTCCGGTGATAACGAGGCCAGTGCCATCGGGGATGATCAATTTCACGACGGGGCAGGCGATGTTGTCAGCGCCCGTGTTCAGCATCTGACTGGCCACATTGGCCACCTGTTCAACGCAGGTCTTCGCGAAGTTCGCCTGTGCGGCTGGCCCCGCAGGCGTGCCCGCGGCAGCATCGGCCGCGACCTTCGCCTGCATGATCGTCGACAGCGCGGCGGATGCGGCCGCCGTGATGGCGGCGACGCCGGCGGCACCCAATCCGCGCCAGGCGGGCTTGCCACCGATGAAGACCGTCGGCGAACCGGGACCGGGAGCCAACGCACCGCCGTGCGCTGTCGTGTCGCCGACGCGTGCTGCAAACCCCTTGGGCACGGATCAGATTCTATTGCTGCTTGCCAGAGACAGCAGCCAATTTCGACACGACGCGCTCGATCGTCCGATGCGACGGCTCGCAGCATGTTGAGAGCCACCTTGAAATCTTGAGACAACACTCGGTTCGACGGCAGCGCCGCCTCTGCAACGCTGGAACTCCAACGGCGCGGGTCGTGCAGAGTGGCCGCCCGTTCGATCGCCGCGCTCAAGGCTGTCGCGTAGGAGGAAGACTCACTCATGAAACGGACGTCGATCACACACGTTCCAGCACGTCCGATATTGTGTCGGCGCCGTTTTCTTGCGACGCTCGGCGCCTGCGCGATGATCCGTCCCTTGGATGTGTCGGCGCAGGTCCTGACCAGATCCACGGGGACACTCACCAAAGAAGAACGCGACCGCCTGACACCGGCGCAGGTGATCGACGAGTTGAAGAGGGGAAACGAGCGGTTTCGATCTGGAAAGAGCGTGTCTCGGGATTACCGGGATCAGCAGCTCGCCAGCGCGGCCGGCCAGTACCCCGCGGCCGTGGCGCTTGGATGCGTCGACTCACGCGCGCCTGCGGAGATCATTTTTGATGTCGGTATCGGCGACATGTTCAGTGCTCGCATTGCTGGCAACGTGGTCAACGACGACCTGCTCGGCAGCCTGGAGTTCGCGTGCGCGGTGGCCGGCGCGAAAACGATCGTGCTCTTCGGACACACCGCATGCGGCGCCATCAAGGGCGCGATCGACGACGTGGAGATGGGGAATCTCACGGGACTACTCGCCCGCATCAAGCCCGCCATCTCTGTCACGAAGTTCACCGGCGAGAAATCAAGCAAGAACGCGGCGTATGTGGACGCTGTCGCGCGAACGAATGTCCTGCTCGGCCTGGATGGGATCCGCCGGCGAAGCCCAATCCTGGCCGATCTGGAGAAGAAGGGAACCATTCAGATTGTCGGCGGGATGTACGATCTGGCCACCGGCTCGGTGGAGTTTCTCGGCGAGCGGAAGTTGGAGCGGGGCTAGGACTCACGGTGCTGACGCGGCGACGAGAAATGCCTCTTGACAATATTCGTGTGCACGACTATATTCCGCGCCGTCGTGGCTGGTGTTGTCGCCCGTGAGCTCAAACAGAATCGCGCGTTCGCCTCGCACGAGCAGGAGGTGCTGCTCGGGCTGCAGATCGCGGCCACGCGCATCATGGAACCGTGGGAGAAGTTCCTGAAAACCACGGCGGATTTGACCCACAATCAGTACAACGTCCTGCGCATTCTCCGCGGCAGCCATCCGACGCGGCTGCCGTGTGGCGATATCGCGGAGCGCATGATCGCGCGCGATCCCGACATCACGAGGCTGGTCGACAGGCTCGGCCGTCGCGGCCTCGTGTCCCGAGGTCGTAGCCGCCAGGACCGCCGGGTCGTTGAAGTGGGGATCACGGAGAAAGGCCTGCACGCTCTTCGCGGCCTCGATGGGCACGTCGATCGATTCCCGAAAGCAATGCTCGGCCACCTTGGTCTGAAGAAACTCGAGCAGTTGGTCGCGCTGCTCGAGGCCATCATCGCAGAGCGCAGCACGTTTCCGTAGACATGCGTGACAGGCGGACAACGAATCGGAAGACGGTATCCCAAGTAGTCGTTTACACGACAATCGTTTGCAGGATGTATAGACCTTTGCGCCGCCGCGAGGCGGGCGCATCCACGCAAACATGAAGGAGAGCGGCACATGACAACAGCATCCCCCGCGCGAATCATGGAGGTCGGCATGGCGTTCTGGCCGGCGAAAGTCCTGCTGTCCGCGATCGAGCTCAGGTTGTTCAGCGAGCTCGGGTCGACGTCGAAGACAGGCGCCGAGCTGCAATCCGCGCTGCAGTTGCACCCCAGAGCCAATCCGGATTTCTTCGACACCCTCGTGGCGCTGCGATTCCTCGACCGCGACGGCGACGGCGCCGCGGCGCAGTATCGCAACACGCCGGAGAGCGCCCAGTTTCTCGATCATCGCAGCCCGCATTTCATGGGCGGGTTTCTCGAAATGGCCAACACGCGCCTTTATCGATTCTGGGGCGATTTGACCGAGGGCCTTCGCACCGGCGGCCCGCAAAACGAGATCAAGCACACAGGCGCCCCAGTGTTCGCGGAGCTGTATAGCAACCCAGAACGGCTCGAACAGTTCATGGATGCGATGGCCGGGGTTTCAGCGGAGAACTACGCTGCGCTGGCGGAGAAGTTCGACTTCGGGCGCTATCAGACGGTGTGTGACGTGGGCGGATCGACGGGACAACTGTGTACGTCCGTGGCCAGGAAGCACCCCAACGTGCGCTGCACATCGGTGGACCTTCCGGAAGTGACGGCGATCGCGAAACGGAGAATCGCCGCCGCGGGGCTCGCCGATCGGGTGTCGGCGCAGCCGCTCGATTTCTTCGCCGAACCGCTGCCAAAGGCCGATGTCATCACGATGGGCCTGGTCCTGCACGACTGGAACCTCGAGAAGAAGCGCTACCTCGTCCGGGCCGCCTACGACGCACTGCCGCCAGGCGGCGCATTCGTCGTCGTCGAGCATCTCATCGATGATGCGCGCCGGGAGAACGCGTTTGGGTTGATGATGTCGCTCAACATGCTGATCGAGTTCGGCGATGCATTCGATTTCACCGTTGCCGATTTCTTCGGGTGGTGTCGCGAGGCGGGCTTCCGCCGCACCGAGGTCGTTCCGCTGGCTGGCCCTGCCAGCGCCGGCGTGGCCTACAAGTAACCGGTTCGCAGGCTTCGGGAGGAGAGGATCATGAACAAGGTGCAGGTGCAAGGCCTCCATCACATTACGCTCGTCGGGTCGACGCGCCAGACCGCTCTGGACTTCTGGCAGGGCGCGCTCGGCATGCCGTTCATCTTCGAGCAGCCGAACCTCGGCAAACCGGATGAGAGTCATCTGTACTTCGATCCTGGCGACGGCCGGCTGCTGACGGTGTTCACGAACGAATCGCGCGAGGATGCGCAACGACACGCGCCACGAGAAATCGGGTGTGTCGAGCACATCGCGTTCAACGTGTCGCGCGCCACCTTCACGCACGCGCCGGCTCGCCTCCGCGAGCGAGGCATCGAGTTCATTCAGCGGGATCGCGGGTTCATGGACTCGATTTATCTCCACGATCCCAACGGGCTCAAGGTCGAACTCGCCTGTTACAAATTCGAGCCTCCCGAAGGGTTCCGCGCTCCCGACGTGCTCATGAAAGCGCACCAACTGCGCGTCCAGCGCGGTGACGCCCACATTACCGACCAACACGTAGCGGATGCGATCGAGTCACTCCTCGCGACAAGGCCTCGCATCGCGGTCGACGAGAACGCAAGAGCGGTGACGTCCCGTTAAGCGGCGGATAACGGCATGGTGTGCTGCGCGAGACAGTTACAGTCGCGCACCGCTTATTCCAACGAAGGTGATGATCGGTGTAATTAGTGGGTGGCCAACTGATCATGCCGTTTGTTAGTCGGTGATCGGATGTCGCCAATATCGGAGTTAGCGACTGGTGATTAGTTCCGAGCAGCTATATGACTCAGGACTATAAAGAAGTGAATCTCGTCTCTCGAAACTCTCACGAGCCATCACTTGCATCGAATAATCCACCGTCGGCCGTCGCAGTCTCAGCCGTATCGTCGGCGCCATCAACCGGAGTTCCATGCACGACGTCGTGAGCCAATCGCGAGAAAGATTACAGCCGCGAACTTCGCCGGCGTACGTTTGACAGGCGTATCTTCGGGCGTGATGATGCACGCGGCTCGCGCGGATTGCTCGGAGAATCGTTTGAGGACGATGTTTGTAAGCCCAGTGGTCAGAAGATCGCCGAGGGCATCACGAGCCGCGCGAAATAGAGCCAGGTTCCCCCGAGCGCTCGACCTTTAGAGCAAACACCGTACGCCTGCGTCCAAAGGAGTTGGTCGATCTGTGCCTGAAACCCTTGTCACACCACCCGCCACCACGGGTCGAGCCGCACGGCGAGCGATGCTCAGCGCCTGGATCGGCTGGATGTTCGATGGCTACGAGAACTATGCCTTCGTCCTGGTGATGCCGATCGCCATGCGGCAGCTCGTGCCGCCAGATCAGATCGACCGTGTTGCTCTGTATTCGGGGGCGGTTCTCGCGGCGACGCTCGTGGGCTGGGCCACGGGAGGTGTGATCTTCGGTATCGTCTCCGATTACTTGGGACGCAAACGCGTCCTCATGCTGTCCATCCTCTGGTATTCCATCTTTTCGGGGCTCACGTTTTTTGCGCCGTCGTACCAGATATTGATGTTGTGTCGCTTCCTGACCGGCTTGGGACTTGGGGCAGAGTGGGGAGCAGGCACCGCCATCGTCGCTGAACTTTGGCCGGCAACTCATCGAGGCAGAGCCGCAGGGATTCTCCAGTCTGCATTTGGCGCAGGATTCTTTGTGGCATCGGTGGCTTGGTACTTCGTCGGACAGGCGGGACCTGAATCGTGGCGCTATATGTTCCTGATCGGGGCTCTGCCGGCGCTCATGCTCCTCTACATTCAGCGAGAGGTCGAAGAATCGCCGATGTGGCTGGAGGTGAGGGAACGACGACGGCAGGCAAAGGCGCACTCGACGACGCGCGCGACTGCGGTCGTCGAGGACAGGAAGGTGGTGCAGTTCACCCTCACGTACGTGATGTCGGATAGACAGCTCCGACGACGGATCGCGTTGCTGCTCCTGATGTCCTTGAGCACCGTTATTGGGTGGTGGTCCATTTCCACCTGGATTCCGTTGTACGCCGGTCAGCTCGCAGCCGCGCTCGGGCAGGACGCGCAGCGGACAGCATCGCTGACCGGTGTCACCTACAACATCGGCACGGTCGCTGGGTACATCGTGTTCGGCGCGGTCGCGGATCATTGGGGACGCAAACCGACGATTGGGCTGTATTACGTTGGCGCCTTCGTGATGTCGATCGGTTTGTTTTTGTTCGTGAAGTCCCCGAGCGTCATGCTTCTGGTGGCGGGGATCAACGGCTTTTTCACGCTCGGTCAGTTCTCGTGGATGTCGGTCTATCTTCCGGAGCTGTTTCCGACAGCCGTGCGCGGAACGGCTATTTCGTTAGTGTTCAATGCGTCTCGATTCGTTGCCGCGCTCGGTCCGCTGTTTGCCGGATATCTGATTGCGACGACGGGAAGCATCGCACACACGGCCGTCGCGCTGTCGTTCATTTATATCGTGGGCATGGTGGCGACGCCGATCGCAGGTCCCGAGACCCGAGGCCGGCCGTTGCCGGCGTAATCCGAACCGCTGTTTACGAGAGGCGCTCGACGGTGCGCGGATTTCACGCGCACCGACCAAGCGGAAGAAGAAAGACCCGAACGACGACTACGCCGTAACCCGGCGAATCGCGGACGACATCATCAGGCGGCTGATACCGCTGAAGAGCATGGCCACGCCAACCAGCGTGCCGACCGCCCAGATTTTGCTCCCCGGAAAATTGCCCATGATCAGGAACGCCAACAGCAGCGTGACGATGCCGTTGAACAGGAGCCACCCTGACCCGCTTTCGTGACGCAGCATGTACGACTCTCCAAAGACGAGGATTGCCTCGATGAAGAGGTAAAGCGCGATCGCGAAGGTCAGCGATGCGAGGCCGATGGCCGGGTTCGCCAAGATATAAAACCCCACCACCGCGTACACCACCGCGAGCAGAATTTCCCAGAGTACCGCGGTCACACCGCCTCCGCGGAAGGCGTACACGAAATGCAGCACGCCGCTGAAGAGCAGCAGCCATCCCACAACACGCGTAACGACCATCCCAGCCAGGAAAGGAGATGCGATCGCCAGGAGTCCGGCGATGATCATCGCAATGCTGAGTGCAATGGACCACCCTGTGACACGACGCACGTCGGATAAAAATGTTCGCTCCATATCGCCCCCCGATGACGGCGACCACTGACACTTGGGGCAATTGTGGTGCCGACATGCACCACGGGTGGGCGCCATATCTGTTCGCGTCAAAGCGACGTGCACAAGTCGACGGATCACAGCGTACCGGAATCGACTCTTATTCCAATCCACATGCGAGGACCTCGTCCGCGACTGGGTACGTGAGCACGACCCTCTTATTTTGATGTGCCACCTGCCGCAACTGAAGTAGGCCGCGCTCACCGCGAAGCTTCAGCGCAGCAGCGATGTTCATGCTCCGGGCGACGAGCCCTTCACATCTCGTACTCGACTAATCAGCGATTCTCGCTTCTGGCCCGGCACAACTTGTGCTCCGCACCTGCGCCGATTCGGCTTGAGCCGATTAGGGCGAGCACCAGCGATTCACAGCGTAAGTTTGGAGGAACAACCATGAACGACGACACACTCAAAGGGCAGTGGACGCAGCTGAAAGGTCGGGTTCGCGAACAGTGGGGCAAGCTGACCAACGACGACATCGATCAGATACAGGGACGTACCGAACAGCTCGTCGGGAAGATCCAGGAGCGGTACGGAATCGCACGCGACGAAGCGCGTCGACAGGTCGACAGCTGGAGCCCACGTTCCTGACAAGCATCGGCACCTCGACGATACCTATCTGAAACAGGGGCCGGCTGTTCCCGGACGCTGCCGCACGTGAAGCATCTGTGGGCAACCCCTGCCACACGGGCGACAGCCGGCCCTTTCTCACCAACTCTCGATAGGCCTCACCAACTCTCGATACCGCGAGGAGGACCTCAAAACGGCAGGCGTCGGTTCCAGCCCCCTTTACGGGAAAGTGGACTTGCGCGCCGCCAATTGCGAATCGATTTGCAGGACCAAGCTCTCCGGTTAAATCTCCGAAGACGCGGTCCCGCTCATCCACGAACACGTTCTCGCCTTGGCGCCGTCCGAGAGGGGACAGACCACGGCACATCACCTATCGCCGCCGCGGCTGTAGATGATCAGGTCGAGCATGACGCGTTCGTGTCGCTCGAGCCCATGCTGTTCCTCCTGGTCGCGTCGCTCGGGCTGATGCTCCATTCGTACGATTTCGCCGCAACCGCTTGCGGGTGAGCTTTCAGAACATCTGGAATCACGTCTTTGCGTTCGCCGTCATGGGCATGGCCGGCGTACTTCTGATTGGCGCATTCGCGTTGTTCGCCGTCGTTCGGTGGCTGAGCGGGATATTCGGGAATGCCGCCATCGCACACGGTCCAACGGATTCCATCTTTGCGCTCCTCGGCTCGTTCATCGTCTTCACCGTGACCTTCGCGCTCCTGTTCAAGTTTCTTTTTCCAGTTCCACTTCGGTGGCGCCATGTCTGGCTTGCGGCACTACTCTGCGCCACCGCATGGATTGTCTTTACCGAGATGTTGGGGCTTTATGGTGCCTATTTCGGAAGCCTGAGCATTCCCGGAGCGTTGGGAGCGCTGCTCGCGATCACGGTATGGCTAAACCTCGTAAGTCAAGTGGTGTTCTACGGGGCCGAGCTGTGCAAAGTGGTCGCGAGTCGCGAACGACGGTCGTTGCGAGGGCCCGACTCGAGGGCGTATGAGTTCAGTCGTTCAGCAGTTTCGATTTGGCGGCGACGAACTCCTTCTCGGTGAGCGCGCCCATCGCCTTCAAATCGGCGAGCTCGTGGAGGCGGCTGACAAGGTCGTAGGTATCGCCGTGAGCAGCCCCGTCCGCGTCTGGACGAGCGCCGCGAGGGGATGGCTCGAAATCGTGGCCGCGGCATCGAGCTCGTGGCGGCTATGGAGACCTAGGATCAAAGCCGACGCCAGCCCTACGAACAGGACATTTCGGAGAACACGGCCATTCCTCCCACTGCGTCGCAGCAGAAATCGTTGTGATCGGCGCAGCGCTACGTGTCGGAAGCGAACGGCATCCGGGCCGAGATTCGCGACGCATCTGCTCAGGCGAGCTTTCGAAATCGCTTGAAGTGTGCCGTACGCCGTGGGCACGGCTTTGCTGCCTGAATGTGATCGTCGACCTTGCTCACGCCGGGTCGCCCGTTTTCCCGCGCGCGCGCGACGCGGGCCTTCAAAGGAGATCACAGCATGCGGTGAGCAAGCTACGAGGAAGGAAGAGGTGAGACAATGCGAACTCGTACTTCGGTCATTCTTTTCGTTTTTCTCTTGTCTCTCATCGGCGCGGGGACCTCGGCATTGGCCAATGTCCTGCCCGCCGGAACACCCCTGCACATTCGCACGACTGAGTCGATTAGCGCGGAGGCCGGTCGCGGTACTCTGGTTCGTGGCGTCGTTGATCGTTCAGTAAGGATT
>DASTZI010000354.1:0-2664 GCA_035764385.1 Vicinamibacterales bacterium | reverse complement strand
GCCTGCCGATGGTTTTCGATTGCGGTTGGGTGGAGAACTCTCTGCGCATCGCCCTCGATCTCAGATCGGGACTCAAAGCGAATCTGAACGCGCTGAGCGCGGAGGACAACGCGCGCTTAGAAGCGCTCCTGCGCGAGGGAGCGAAGGATCACATCGATGAAGGTCGACTCAGGTTGCCTGCGACGGTATTGTGCGCGAGCGGTAGCGCTTAAACGTGAGCGCTTAGGGCAAGCCTCCGATCTTATCCGAGACCTTCAACACCTTCGACGAACGATATGCGCCAGCGCGGCAGCAGCGCGACGTCGGCGGAATTGAGGCGGATGTGCGGGCGAAGCTCGACGAGTGGCGCGGGTTACTGACACGGCAGCCGCGGGACGGCCGCGACCTGCTCCGACGCGTGCTTCAGGGGCCGATCCGGTTCGCACCGGAAGGCAAGATGTATCGCTTTTTCGGAAAGGCCGCGATCGGGCGGTTACTCGCCGGCGTCGTTCCAACTTATTTGGCGTCCCCAGCGGGATTCGAACCCGCGGTCTCTGCCTTGAAAGGGCAGCGTGTTGGGCCAGCTACACCATGGGGACGTGAGGCGGCAGCTCGATGGCTCGCAACGAGACCTCGAGCAGATCTATCGCATGTTAGCAGGTTTAGTCAGATTCACTTGGGTCAGTAGGTCCAGAGGGTTCGAGTGGGTCGGTTCAGTAGGTCCCGTTCAATCTGTGCGAACAGGACCCGCTGAAGCCATTGAACCTCGTTAACGGCTACGACGCCGCCCGCCGCCGTTGCCCCGAACGCCGCCGCGCGAGCGATCGTGAGCCATCGCGCGCCCGGTGCCGCGACGCGAGCTCTGACGCATGGGCATTCCGTAGTCTTCTGCGTCCTCCTCGATCCCCGCGCCCATCAACGCCGCACGATTGACTTTGGACTTCGCGATCGTCGACAGCTTTTCGTCCGCGGCCTTCTCTTCGTCGAGCGTCTGGCCAAGCAGATTCTTCGCTTTCTCGTTGCCGAGCACTTCGGCGAAGTACGCGAGCGTGCCGTAGGAGGCGATCTCGTAGTGCTCAGCCTTCTGCGCACCTGCGATCAACGCCGCATCGAGGACGGAGCCTTCCAACGCTTCCATCGCGTGCTTCCCTTCCTCGACGATCCCCATGATGCCGTCGCATTTCTTTCCACGGACGGGTTCGCCAATCGTCCGGAAAACCTGCTCGAGTCGCTGCACCTGCCGCTCGGTTTCGCGGAGATGGTTCGTGAGCGCCGCGCCCAGTTCCCGGGACTCCGCCGCCTTCGCCATACGCGGAAGTGCCTTGGTCAACCGCTTTTCACCGTCGTACATATCGCGGAGTTCTTCGACGAATAGTTCCTGTAACGATTTGGCTGGCATGTGGGCTCCTCTCCTGATCCGCGCGCGAATGCAGGAGCGATGCCCAGGCTCATCTTCCGTAATGCTCTATGCTCAATGCTCAATCCAATGCTCAACGGCGATTGGACGTTGATTGAGCTTTGGGCATTCGGCTTTGAGCATTGAGCATTGAGGAATGGGCCCCCCGGGGATCGAACCCGGGACACCGTGATTAAAAGTCACGTGCTCTACCACTGAGCTAGGGGCCCGCGCGGAGGATCCGATTATCTCACTTCGATCTCGATGGCGTGCGCATCGGCGCTGCCGACCGGCGTCAGCGCATGCGGCTGGAAGCGTGGAAGCGGCAGCCACTGACCAAGCTCTGAGATCCGCACCGGATCGGTGCCGCCGATGCCTGCTTGCTCCAACGTGCCGCTCAGGATCACGATGACGGTTGCGCCCGTGTGATTGTGCATAACCTCTGGCGAGCCGCCCTTGAGCACGACGTCATATATCGTGAACGCACGGCTCTCCTTCAGCACGGATGATCCTGGCGCGGTAAAAAGCTGCGCCGGCGGCCAGCTGCCTTCACGCATGTTTTCGACTTCAAAGGCGCGGTAACCTGTCGTTCCAGTGTTCTCGATCCGGTAGGTCGCGGCCGCGCCGGTGTGCTCCGCCACGGTCACCGTTCCGCGCGTATTCGGCGGCGGAGGCGAGAGCGGCTCTCCGTTGCGCTGAATGTTCAGTGCGCCGTCTCCGATGACGACGGTTGCGACGTCGTACTCGTGACGAAACGGCACCGTCGATTGGCCCGCCGGTAGCGTCACGTCCCACAGGCGCAACTCGTTCGTATAGAGCAGCCGCTTGTGGTGAGTCTCGTTGTTGATCGACACGAGCTCCGACTGAGCTTGAGCGGCGAGATGCGCGACCGCTGATAGGGGCAAACACGTACCGAGCGCACAGAACACTGCAATCGACCCACAATTGAAGAAGAGGCGGCTCATCACGCGGATTGTAACGGATGACCAATGAACAACGACTTTCCTGAAGGCATCGCCACCCAGATCGCTCACCGGCCGTGGCCGTTGCCCGATTCCCCGTGGTTGATGACGCAGAGCTGGCACAACCTGCTGTTCGCACACTGGCCGGTGGACGCCGCCGTGCTCCGAGACCGGATGCCGCCTGGCCTGCCGCTCGATCTGTACGAAGGCCAGGCGTGGATTGGCGTCGTACCGTTCCGGATGACGAACGTGGCACCGAGGTTCGTGCCGGCGCTGCCGTTGGTATCAGAGTTCGCAGAGCTCAATGTCCGAACCTACGTGACCGTG
>DASTZI010000353.1:0-8751 GCA_035764385.1 Vicinamibacterales bacterium | reverse complement strand
ATCGCATCGCCGATGGCGCCGCCGCTGCCGGTGACAAAGTTGACGACCCCCGCCGGAAGTCCGGCCTTCTCCAGTGCCTCCACCAGACGAAGGGCGCTCAACGGCGCCAGCGACGCGGGTTTGATCACGACGGTATTGCCGGCGACGAGTGCCGGCGCCATCTTCCACGCGGGTATCGCGCTCGGAAAGTTCCACGGCGTGATGAGCGCCACGATGCCGAGCGGTTTGCGCAGCGTGAAGCAGAAGACGTTTTCGCGCTCGGATGGAATCTGGTAGCTGAAAAGCCGCGATCCTTCTCCGCCGAAGTAGCGCAGGATGTTGATGGCGCGCTTCACTTCGCCGGTGGCTTCCGGCAGCGTTTTCCCTTCCTCGCGCGTCATGTCTTTGGCCGCCGAGGTCAGCTCGCTCTCGAGGATCTCCGCCGCCTTGAACAAGTACTCGCCGCGGCGTGGTGCCGGTAATGCAGCCCACGCCGGCTGCGCGCCCTCGGCAGCAGCGAACGCCGCGGCCACATCGTCCGGTCCAGACGCCTGGAACTCGCCGACGATGTCGTCCCTGTTTGCGGGATTGATGTTGGGGAAGGTGCGCCGGGTGCTGGCTGGCACCCACTGGCCACCGATGAAGTTCAGATATTGACAGGACATAGAGGGCGCAACGTTACTATCACGATTGATTGCTCGCCAACAACGGTCGACGCCACCTGCGCTACAGTGTGCGCATGAAATCAACGGCCCTGGGCGTGTGTGTCGCGACGTTGCTGGCGGGACAAATCGGCGCGCTCGCCCAGGCGGTGAAGACACCGGTTGTCGCCGGTACCGCGGTCGACATCCCTGGTGTCGTCAAGGGCGGCACGCCGATCGAACGCATCGTGACAGGGTATGACGGCCTCGACGATCCGATCGGGCTCAGCGACGGAACACTCGTGTTTTCCGAGCCCGGCGCACGCCGATTGCACCGGCTGAACACCCGGACGAATGAGGTATCCGTACTCGTCGCAGACTCGAACGAATCGCACGGCGTAACGGAGGACGCGCGAGGGCGTCTCATTTCCGCGCAAGCATGGTACGGCTCGACGAGGATCGGCGTGATCTATCCGCCGAACAGCCGCGCGGTGCTCGCCGATGGCTACGAGGGGAAGCCGTTCAGCCGGCCGAACGATGTGATCGTTGCCAGCAATGGAGGGGTGTACTTCACCGAGCCAGGGCTCACCGTGCAGCAGGCCGAGGCGCTCGTGAAGCAGCTGGGAAGGCCGCTCGAACCACAGTTGCCACCGGCCGTTTACTACATTCCACCGGGCGGCCGCGCGATCCGAATCGAAGACAAGTTGGTTCGCCCGAACGGCATCCAGTTGAGCCGCGATCAGAAGACGCTGTACGTCGACGATTCCAACGGCGCCGAGATTATCGCGTGGGACATTCAGCCTGACGGCCTGGTGCGCAACCGGCGCGCTTTTGCCTCGCTGACCGGCCGCAGCACGCGCGACAACGGACTCGGCGGGATCAAAACGTTTGCCGACGGCATGACGATCGATAGCGAGGGTCGGCTCTACGTCGCGACCGGCGGCGGTGTCGAGGTATTGAGTGAGCAGGGAAAACACCTGGGCACGATTCCGGTCAAATGCCCGCCGGCCGATTGTCAGAACCTCGCGTTCAGCGGGCCGGGAAAGCGAACGCTGTATGTCGGCGGCGCCGGCTCTCTCTACAGGATTGAGATGATCGCTCGTGGCTTTGGCGGGCGGCCCAAGTAATGGGCGGGCTGAAGGCGGCCCCTACGAGTACGCAGCGGCCTGCTTTAGCCGGCCCGGCGTCGGTCGCCTCCACATCACGCCATCGAGCACGAAGTGGTGGATGTTGAGGATGGAGGTGACAATGAGCACCGCCTGCGAAGCGGCCACTGATGTGATTCGCGGCAAACCCCACACAGTCGCTTCGAACAACAAGAGCCCGAGCACGACGAGCGACGACATCCAGAGCACCGGGCGAAGCGGTTCCTCCGAACGCGCGCGGTCAGCCGCGACCCCAAGGTACTGCGCGCAGTGAAAAAACGGGACGGCAATCGGAATCCAGAACGCGAATAGCTCGCCGAGCCACGGTTCGTTCGCACCGGGCAGCCAGATGTTCGGAACCACGAACCACGCGCAATTCGTCAACGCGAGCAGCCACACGCTGCCATCGAAGCCGCGACCCGTTCGTCCACGCAAACGAACATTAGCCAGCACGAACGCGGCGGCGCTGACGGCGAGCACGGCAACCGCAAGGGGATAAATCGCGCGCGGCAATACGGCTCCCAATACGCCATAGCCAGGCACGGCGCCCGGCAGTATGTGCGCATGGATCATGTTGAGCGTGATCATCATGTAGATCGCCACTCCGACGAACGACGCCTGCAGCGGCCGTTTCTCCCGAGGCGAGAGCGGACGACCGCCTTTCGCCAAGTACATCGACGCGATGCCGAAGTGCTGAGCCGCGTAATGAAAGGCCGACCAGGTCAGGTAGACGCGAAGAAGAGGCATCACGAACAACGCCGGCCAGCGCACGGCTAACGCCGCAACCGCAAACATCAGAGGGCTGGTCACGACCAGCCACCGAAACGCTCGCGGTCGCTTGGTTCTCTCGCGAACGGCGAGTTCGTAGGTGGCCGCGTAGTGCGGATAGTTGACGATGGCGCCAAGATGCAGAAACGTCGCGACGACGACCGGTCCAAAGCCTGCCCAGAGGTACGACACGGGCAGCATCACTGCTCCGAACAGCAACGAAGCGCCGCCGGCGATCAAGAGCATGTCGATCCGTTCGCTCCAGATCCAGGGTCCCGTCACGTTTCCACGGCGCGCCGGCCAGACGATGGCGTGAAGCCCGCCGAACGGTCGTCCTGCTGTCGGAAGTGCTTCCAAATGCGCCCCTAATTTCCTTATTTCTATCGTCATCGACGCGGCATTTCTTCACTGTCGAGGGCCGGACCGATGACTTGGCCCTAGAACCGCTTGTTCGTCCAGTCGCGGACGTAGTCGAAAAGATTCTTCACGCTATTCGAATACTGGCCGCGAGTAGTCTCGCAGGCGGTGCATGGGGTGAAACCGTGTACGGCGCCCTCCAGAACGAAGTAGTCCTTATCCTTGCTCGCGGATTTATCAAAGATGATCTCGTCATCGCGGATGAACTGATACGCGCCCATCGCGGCAATCATCATTGGCACCGAGATCGACTGTACCGCACAGGTTGTCGAGTTGTTGCTCGAGCAATAATCGATCCCTCCGTTCGCGCTGGTCGCTCGCGTGGCATTGGCGCTCAGGAACGATTTCAGCGTGAAGATCTTCGTGCCGGTATCGAAGTCACGATTGGTTCTGGCCATTCCCGGTTCGGCGACCGCAACGCTTCTGACGATTTGCGTGACGATGCTGCCGTCGTTTCTCAGCAATTTCTCCGGGCGCGCGGTGCTCTGCAGATCGGCGATCGAAGGATCCAGTGTCGCCAGTTTCGCGTCGCCGCCGGCGCCGGCACCCGGATTGCCGCCGGAGGGGATGAGCAGAATCTCATCATCCGAGTATGGATAGTCGCCTTTTCTCATGCGCTCCTGGATGGCCAGCGCCCGATCGATCAATTCGTTCATGCGCGCCGCCTGAGCGGCGAAATAGCGGTCTCGAAACGCCTTCGAGTATTGGGATGACCCCTTCGGGTTGAATCCGTTCTTCTCGTCGAAGGGGTCGAGCGCTGGGTCGACGGTGCGCTTCGCCCCCTCGATCCTCACCGCCGGATTCAGGCTTCGCAACGTCTGCACGGGGTTGCCGGCGTGCGCGTCGGCGAAGACGATCGCATCCGCTCGCGGCAGACCGCGCAAGTCGTCGCCACATTTCACCAGCCGCTCCGGCTTTTGACAGTACGCGGGACCGTTTTCCGCGACGGCTTGATACAGACTCATGAGCGGTCCGCCACCGCTATGACCAAACAAAATGACCTTCGTAATCGCGGGCTGGCGACGCACGAATTCAACCGCAGCTTTCACGTCGAGCGGTGTTTCTTCCCACCGGACCTGGGTTTCATTGTTCTGAAACCTCGTGTTGAAACAGAGCGCGAGAAAGCCGCGACTCGATAGTTCGCGACACGCGATGTGGTTCAGGTAGTTGGCCGTGCGGTGGCCGATCACGAAGGCGACGTGTGCCGCGGGCCCTGAATCGGGCTTGTAAAGCGCTGCGCTGCCGCGGCCCAAGGGAATGAACTCTGGATGGCTCTGCGCGAAAGACGCGCTCGGCAGCGCGATGGCAACCAGAACGGCAACGACCAACATGTGAATTCGTTTCATGCGGGCAATCTCTCCTCAGCGCGCGGGATCGGATGTGAGATGCGTCGGCGGATTGAACGTCACATTGCCGCTGATAGCAACGTCGCGGGCGCCGCCTTCCGACGGCTTCGCCGCACCCTCCGCGGTGGCTGCCACAGCGGGAGGTCCACCGCCCCAGTAATTTCCCGCGGCATCGACCCGGATTGGAGCGGTCCGGGCGTTGGCGTTCGACACCGACACATCGAGTCCGGCATTTTTCACGAACCGGTTGCGGCCGCGGCTGCCGAGCGGCCCTCCGCCCAGATCGATGACCGCCGTTCCGAGCATCTTGTCAGCCGGATGCGTCACCGTGACCGCCGCAATCGGCGTGGCGCCGGTCGTGGCCTTGAAGTCTGACAGCGACGAGTTCTCCACGAGCACGTTGAGCGTGTCGACATTGTTCGCATTCAGGATGCCGATCGCGCCGCCGAACCCGGAAAACGTCGTGTTTCTCACCGCGAGCGTGAACGCCTTCGTTCCGTTGCTCGCGCCGCTCAGCCGAATCTGTCCGTCAAGGTTGCCGGCAGGGTTGGCGTTGGAAAGCACCGAATCGGTGAGCGTCAGGTGGTAGACGCCGTTGGTCGGATTCGCCGCT
The DNA here is from genome assembly GCA_035764385.1 of Vicinamibacterales bacterium. Classification (GTDB taxonomy): domain Bacteria; phylum Acidobacteriota; class Vicinamibacteria; order Vicinamibacterales; family UBA2999; genus Gp6-AA40. The sequence goes on along the minus strand of DASTZI010000353.1, from coordinate 3,842 downwards.
TCGAGAATCTTGATGTTCGCGCTGGCGGGATCGCGGAGGTCGAGTCGCGTCATGTCGATATTCAGTATCCCGTTGGTCGTGCCGCGATGCTGAATCTCGATCGAATCGCCGTTGTTCACCTCGCCGACCATCCGCGGATTCAACACGGCCGCATCGGAGATGCGGGCGTTCACGACGGGGCTGTCGCCACCGGTCAGGAACACAATGCCGTCTGTCGCGTAGTTTCCCGCGGGGGACAGATTCTCGGCGTGAAACCGGGACATGTTAAGACGCACCTGCGAGTGGTTGAGCGCGATCAGCGTGAACGCCCGCGACCGGACGATGCCCGCCGGCGGCGTAAGCGACTCTGGACGAGGCAGATTCAGTGACAGATCACGGACGAGCGTGTCGGTAATCGCAAAACTGGCGACCGCGCCCGTGTCGGTCAGCAGCATGATGCCTTCGAGATTGCTGTCGCGAATCACGTTGCCGGCGATCACCGCCTCGCCGACGTTCGCCGCAGCTGCACGCTCGGGCGCATGCATCGTGCAATAGCTCGACGCGCCGGGGCCGCACGCCAGCAGTGTGATACCACCGAAATGATTGCCCTGCGATTGGTAGAGGACAAACCCCTCGGGCCAGAGCCGCTCCAGCCGTCGAAGATCGTTCCCTTGAGTCATGTTGTTCGTGATGAGGGTGCCGCGAATCTCCGGACGCGCGGCGTTGACGCCGAAGATGCCGGCCCGCGCCGCGCCGTCGATGTGAATGTTTTCGACGACGTTGTTGTTGGCAAGCCGAACGGCATCGCCGTTGTACCGTGCTGCGCTGGTGTTGGTGATCGTCGGCCCTGGCCCGCTCGCGGGCGCTTTCGTGACCGGGTCGCCGAGCCCGATGAGGCGTTGGCCGTCCTGCAGCTGAATCCCGCCGTCGAGCGGACGCGTCGACGCCAGCACGCGGACGGTGTCCCCCGGTCGTGACGCGGCTTCGACCTGTTCGAGCGTGGCGAAGGGACGGCCGCGGCTTCCGTCGCCGCCGGCCGCAGCATCCGCCTTCACGTACCAGGTGGACGCGGCCTCGCTCACCCCGGCCATGGACACCAGAAAGATTGCCGCCAATAATGCGCGCCGCTCCATATGTGAACCTCCGCTCGATCAGGTCGGGTTCAATGCGGAGCGATTATCGCTCTGAAGAGCCGGTCCGACACCCACGCAAGGGTGCGATGACGATCCGGCCTGATGGTCTTTAGCGCCGGGACGAAATCACGGTCACGTGAACCGATCGGCGGCCGAATTGCCGCGCCGCGGCGCAATCCGGAATGTAGAGGTCCAAACGGCGTTTGCGGATGGCGCCCCCGGTATCGAGGACCCAGTACGTTCCGTTGTAAGGCGCGGCTCGTGTAATCCGAATGCGCGTTCCGAGCGGTAACACTGCCGGATCCGCCGCGACCATACCTTTCGAGACGGGGATGCCAGAGGCCGTAACGCTGCCGGTGCAATACGCGGTCGCCGTAAACACTAATGGGCCAGCTGGTCGTGCCGGGGGTTGCGCTGTCGCTCCCTGCGGCGGCGCCTCCGGCGGTGCTGTTTGCGGTGGCGGCACTTGGGGCGGCGGTGTCTGGGGCGGCGACGCCGGATGAATTCCACGGGCACACGCGGAAACCGTCACGAGTAACAGCACGATTCCGGCGTTCCGTCTAACCGGTGTGAGAGGCGTATGCACGGCGTCGGGCTGGCGCAAACTGCGATCCGGCGGCGTCGCCTCGTAAAGTTCTGTCGAATCTCGAACTCGACACACGGTAGCGAACGGTACCGCGACAGATTTCGCATTCCGATAACGAAGTCTGCATTGCCCAAATTGGCGAACCAGCCGGAGTGAAATCACGCACGGAACGGTCTGGATATACTGCGTGCTCGACAATCACGATGTCACTCATCGTCGTTCCCGATGACGCACCGCCGGTGCTGGCGCCGAGCGACGCAGTCACGCAACTGCGCGACTGCGGACATCGAATCTATTCGACGCTGCCGGCGAGCGGCCCGGAGCTCGTCGCGCGAGTCGCGGACGCGGATGCGGTGATCAACATCCGCGCCTCAACGCGGTTCAGCGCGGAGGTGCTCGCCGCTTGTCCGCAGCTCCGGCTGATCTCGATTTGGGGGACGGGGACCGACCATGTCGATCTGTCCGCGGCCAGGGCGCGGGGGATTGTGGTCACCAACACGCCTGCGGTTTCCGCGGTTTCCGTTGCCGAACACGCGGTCTCGCTCATGTTCGCCGTGGCCAGACAGACGGTGAACATCGATCGGGCCGTCAGGGCGGGTGAATGGCCGCGAGCGATGGTCCAGCAGCTGCACGGGAAAACGCTGGGCGTGATCGGCACCGGCGCCATCGGTCGGGAGGTCGCGCGGCTGGGTGATGGGCTCGGCATGAACGTCATCGCCTCCTCGTTCCATCAGCGCGGCGATTACGCGTGGGTGACCCTCGAGGACCTCTGTCGTCGCGCGGACGTTATCAGCGTGCACGTGCGGCAGTCGGCGGAGACGATCGGAATGATCCGGGCCGAACACTTTGCGATGATGAAACCAGGAGCCATCTTCATCAACACCGCCCGCGGCCGCATCGTCGTGGAGCAGGATCTTGTCGAGGCGCTTAAAAGCCAGCGCATTGCCGGCGCTGGCCTCGATGTGTTCGAGACCGAGCCGTTGCCTGCGGATTCGCCGCTGCGTCTGCTGCCAAACGTCGTCCTTTCGCCTCATGCTGCGGGAATCACGCGCGAAGCCACCGAGGCGGGGCTCGCAATGGCGATCGGCAACGTCCTGGCGTTCAGGGCCGGAGCTCCCGTTCATCTAGTGAATTAACAGTCACGTCGCCAGTCAGCGACGGCACGGTGTCCTCCACACGGTTCACTCTCGTCGCAAGATTTCGCAAATCTTGTAATAGGATTCCCGCAGCCGAACGCACCTCACACGGGGACCTGCACACAGGTGGCAACACTCGTGTGCGTATGTGGAGCACATCATGAAGCCACTACGAATCCCGGGTGTTCTCGTCTTTCTGTCTGTAATCACCCTGCCCACGACCGCTCACGCTCAGACTGCGCTCAGCGGCAGCATTTCAGGCGTCGTGCGCGACGCATCGGGCGGCGTCCTGCCTGGCGTCACCGTTGAGGCCGCGAGCCCGGCCCTCATCGAGCGAACGCGCAGCGTCACGACCGACGAGAACGGCGTCTATCGAATCATCAGCCTGGTCCCTGGCACTTACAGCGTGACCTTCTCGTTGTCCGGATTCACGACGGTCAAGCGCGAGGGCGTGGAGCTCACCACTGGATTCACCGCGCAGGTGAATGCGGAGCTCGGTGTCGGCACTGTTCAGGAGACCGTGACGGTTTCCGGCGCAGCACCGCTCGTCGACACGCAGAACGTCTTGTCGCGGAACGTCTTCTCCGACAAGGAGCTCGATCAACTGCCGGTCACGAAGACGATTCGCAGTTACGCACCGCTGATTGTCGGAGCGACGATGGCCGCGACGAGTCAGGACGTGGGCGGCAATCGCGGTGAGGCAAACACGTCGATCGGTATCCACGGCGGCAAAGGCACCGACATGCTCTATACGGTGAACGGACTTCGGCCGGCGAGCATGATGAACCAAGGCGGCGGCAGCCGCACCTACTCGATCAATGCGGCCACGGCGCAGGAGATTACGTTTCAGACGGGAGGCATTTCGGCGGAAAGCGAGACCGGCGGGATCGTGATGAACGTAGTGCCGAAGGAGGGTGGCAACACGTTCACCGGATACTTCAACGTCGCGTACGCCAACGACGCATTTCAAGGCACCAATACGAATCCAGAATTAGTGTCGCGCGGCCT
>DASTZI010000352.1:0-10354 GCA_035764385.1 Vicinamibacterales bacterium | reverse complement strand
CAGCGAGCGCTTCCTGAAACCCTCTCAGCGTCCGGCGAAGATCCTTGGCCTCCGCCTGCATCCGCTCGATGGCCGAGGGCAGCTCGCGAGGGAGTACGGACAGCAGACGCACGCTGCCGGAAACCGCGTCACGCAGCGACTGATAGGCACGAACCGCCCGGGCTCCACAGGCGAACGTCACGCGGGCGCCACCTTTGAACTTCTCCGCGGCTGTGACGACCAGCGAGCCGATCTCTCCTGTCCTGGACGCGTGGGTCCCGCCGCAGGCCGATAGATCGAAGTCCTTCACTTCGATGAGTCTCAGCGTCCCTTCGCGCGACGGCTCTTTGCGCAGCGGCAGCAGGGCCGCATGCTCGGACGTCACGAAGCGGATTGCGACCTCCCGGTTCTCCGAGATGATGCGATTGGCTTCTTCCTCCGCGCGCGCAATGTGTTCCCATGACGCCTCTCGCTGGAGGTCGATCGACGAGACGTCCGAGCCCATGTGAAAACTGACCGTACGGTTCTCGAAGAGCCGATCGAACGCAGCTGACAGAATGTGCTGTCCAGTGTGCTGCTGCATGTGGTCGTGCCGCCGCGTCCAGTCAATTTCGCCGCGGACCGATGCGCCTTCGATCACCGCCGCTGAAAGGACGTGCACCACGTCGTCATCGAGATCGATCGTCTCGAGGACGTCGATCGCGAACCCAAAGGGTCCGCGCCGCTCGCCATCCACCCTACCCGCCTCACCCGCCCTACCCGCCTCGAAGAACTTGCCCGTATCGAAGGGCTGGCCGCCCGATGTCGGATAGAACGCGGTTCTGTCGAGAAGAGCGGCAGGCCGGCCGTCGTGCACAAATGTTTTGATGACCGACGCCTCGAAACGGCGGCAGTACGGATCGGTGTAATAGATACGCGATGTCACGCCGCTTCCGCGGACGCTGCAGGAAGTTCGAAGTAGAAGATGGCGCCGCCGGCAGAAGCGTTCCGATACCCGATGCGTCCGCCGAGTGAGTCGATGATGCCGTAACTGATCGACAGACCAAGGCCCGTACCCTGCCCGACGGGTTTCGTGGTGAAGAACGGCTGGAACAGCTTCGCTTCGTTGTCAGTTGGAATGCCCGGCCCGGTATCCTCGACTTCAAGCAGGACACGGCCGTCGATATCGCACGCGCGGATGGTGATGCGGCCAGGAAGCCGGCCGGAGGCCACGATCGCCTGCTCCGCGTTGACCACAAAGTTCAGCAGCACCTGCTGGAGCTCGGTGATCACGGCCGACACGTACAGCGTCGATCGATCTTCCACGCGAAGCTCAATCTGCTCGGACTCGAGGCGACGCTGGCGCAGCTCCGCGACCGAGCTGATCACGTCGACCAATCGAACGGGCGCCGCCTCGCCCGGTTGCTGCCGCGCGAACATGGCCAGGTTGCGGATGATGTTGCACGCGCGGGCGCTCTCCTTCTGAATCAGCCGCAAATCGCCTTTGACCGACTCGGGCACGTCGGCCTGCATCTGGAGCAGCTCGGCAAAGCCGAGAATCGCCTGCAGCGGATTGTTGATTTCGTGCGCCACGCCGGACACGAGCTGGCCGACCGCAGCAAGCCGTTCCTGTCGAATCACCTGCCGCTGCAGCGACTGCAGTTCCTCTCGCATGTGCCGCTCCTCGGCCATCTGCCCGTCGAGCGCACTCCGTGTATCGTTGAACCGCCGCAGCATCAGGTCGAACGCGTCCTGCAACTCCGCGAATTCGCGCGTCGGCATCGGACGCCGCTCTACCGGCGTGAAGTCGCCGGCGCCGATCCGCTGCGCCGCAGTCTCGAGGTGGCCCAGCGAGTTCGCGAGTCGCCGCGACAGTCCGAAGGCCACGATCAGCCAGCCGGCGAGACCGAATGCCAGGATGGCGAAGCTGCGCGCCCACAGCGACGCCGCCCGATGCCGCGCGAGCGACATCGGCATTCCAACACTGACCACCCATGGTGAATTGTCGATCGTCGCTTCACTGTAGACTCGACGAATGCCGTCGATTCCCATTCGCTCGCTGGGCTCCCGATCGTAATTGACCGGACGCAAATCGCTCGGCAGGAGCTGACCGGTGTACCGATCGCCCTGCAGACTGCGCGCGAGAAGCCGGCCGTCCTGATCGACGACGTTCACCACCGAGCCGTCAGGAACAGGAATCGCGACGATCGAATCCTGGAGCGTCTTCAAGTCGACGAAGAGCCCAAGCGCGCCGACGATCTGCTGCGTCTCATCACGTACCGGGTACCCGAGGACGACGTAATGAACACCGGACGGGCCGACATAGAGCGGCGAGACCACCCGTTTGCCGGAATGGAAGACCCTGCCCCACCATTCGGTCGCGCCAACTTTCATCTCGTCGCCGTCGGTGGCCGACATCGCATGGGCGACGACCTCTCCAGACGGGCGAACAAGGTCGATGCACGCAATCATCGAATGACCACCAATAATTCTGCGGAGCAGCCTCTCTGCGAGCGACGGATTCAGCGTTCGAACCTCAGGGTTCGAAACAACGTTGGCGGCCGTGCCGTCGAGATACGTGAGATCGCGATTGATGTACGACGCCGTCGTATAGGCGACGAGGCGGGTCTGGTCGCCGAGCTCGGTCGCGCGCTCGCCGAGGGTGCTCATGCCCGACCAGATGGCCGCAGCGACGACCGGCACCAGAAGCAGCCCGATCGCAATAGCTAGCTGGCGCTGAAGGGAGAGAGACCAGAACGACCGCATTCGCCCGTACCTTTATCGGACGACCAGCGGATCCGCGACACCGGCCTCCGCAAAACCGGCCGCTCGCAACTGACAACTATCACAGTGGCCGCAGGGACGACCATCAGGGGCAGGGTCGTAACAACTGTGCGTCAGGCCGTAATCGAGTCCCAACGCCAGTCCCTTCCGGATAATGTCTGCTTTCGACAACATCTGCAGGGGTGCGTGAATGCGGAATGCCCCCCCCTGCACGCCTGCCGCGGTCGCCAGCGACGCGAGCCGCTCGAAGGCGGCGATGTATTCGGGCCGGCAGTCGGGGTACCCCGAGTAATCGAGCGCGTTGACGCCGATGAAGATGTCGCGCGCGCCAAGCACTTCCGCCCACCCAAGCGCGAGCGCCAGAAAGACGGTGTTCCTCGCGGGGACGTACGTGGGCGGGATATCGGTGCTCGAGATCGCACGATCTTTGGGAACCGGAATGTCGCCCGTCAGCGCGGAGCCGCCGAACGCGGAGAGATCCACGTCCAGCTCGATGTGACGTACGACATCGAGAGCGGACGCGAGGTTCCGCGCTGCCACAGTCTCGCGCACATGGCGCTGTCCGTAGCGCACGGTCAACGCGTAGAGGTGAAAGCCCTCGGCTTTTCCGATGGCAGCCGCTGTATACGAATCGAGACCTCCGCTCAGCAGCACCACCGCAGGGACTCGTGACGTGTGATTGGTGATTTGTGATTGTGCGGCCATCGCGAGGCAAATCACAAATCGCTCATCGACACATCGCGGCCCCTACACACCGCGGGTCGTTGCATCCCAGATGTACTTGTGAAGCTGTAATTGCACCCGCACGGGAAGGCTGTCGGCGAGCACCCACTCAGAAAGGGTGCGTGCGTCCATCACGCCGTGGACAGGGGAGAAATGAACGGCGGCAGCCCGGCGTGCGAGATCGTGACGCGCGATGATCTCGCGCGCGTACTCGTAGTCGGTCCGTTCCTTGATGACGAACTTCACTTCGTCGTGCGACTGGAGCCGTTCGAGATTCGTCCAGTCGTTTTTCTCCGATTCGCCGCTGGCGGGACACTTCACGTCCAGAATGGTGACGACGCCGGCCGGCACGCGTGTCGTGCTACGGTGGCCTCCCGTCTCGAGGAGCACCGTTCGCCCGCGTGCAAGCAGGCCTTCCATCAACGGATACACGTCAACCTGCAGCAGCGGCTCGCCGCCGGTGACCTCGACGAGAGAACACCGGTAGGTGTCGACTTCCGCGAACACGCTTTCCAGCGAGCGTTTGGTCCCCTCGTGAAACGCGTACGGCGTGTCGCACCACGAGCAGCGCAGATCGCAGGCCGTGAGACGCACGAACACACACGGGCGCCCTGCATAACTCGACTCGCCTTGGACGGAATAGAAAATCTCGTTGATCGTGAGCATCGCAGGTATCAGGTATCGGGTACCTGATACCTGATTGTAAGATCCTCCGCATGGGTGAAGTCCGCGTCGGCACGTCGGGCTGGAACTACCCCTCGGGAAAAGGGACGTGGAACGGCCTCTTTTATCCAAAAACGCGATCCAAACGTCAGGGTACCGATCGATTCGATGAACTCGCCTTCTATGCGGCGCATTTCAATACGGTCGAGGTGAACAGCACGTTTTACGGGCAGCCGCGTGCGGACGTGACCCGCGGATGGGCCGCTCGCACGCCGTCCGGATTCGACTTCTCGCTGAAGCTCTATCAGAAGTTCACGCATCCGAAGATGTTCAAGGAGGCGGCGCTGAAGAGCGCGCCGGGCTCGGGCGGTGAATTGCTCGATCTCCTCGCGCAAGTGACGCAGTCGGATATCGACGACTTCCGTGCGGGGATCGAACCGCTTGCCGCGGCCGGAAAGGTTGGCGCCCTGCTGGCGCAGTTTCCGCCCAGCTTCAAGGATTCACCACAATCCCGCGATTACCTCGCACAGCTGCTCCGTGCCTTTGCCGAGTACCCAATCGCGGTCGAGCTTCGGCATCGCAGCTGGAGCGATGCAATCGCCGAAACCCTCTCGCTCCTCAATGCATTCTGTGCAGCGTGGGTGCAAATCGACGAGCCGAAGTTCCGTTTCTCTATTCGGCAAAACTATCTGCCCAATGTGAAGAGCTTTTATTACATGCGTCTCCACGGCCGGAATGCCGAGGAGTGGTGGAAGCACGATAAGAGCGAAGACCGGTACAACTACCTGTACTCGGCCGCCGAACTGCGGGAATTTTCAGAAACCGCGAGCGCCGCAAAGGAGCTGGTGAAGAAGTCATACCTGTACGCGAACAACCACTTCTCCTCGAAGTCGGTCGTCAACGCGGTGATGTTGAAAGCGCAGCTGGGACAACCGATCGAGGGCGAGTATCCGGAATCGCTGGTCGAGAAGTATCCGGAGATCGGTGACGTGTTGGAGGGCCGGCTGAAGCCGGCCCCTACTGAGTCGGCCCCTACGACGCGGGTTCCGGTCGTAAAGTGACTTTGACGATCCGATCCGTCACCGCCAGCTTGCGAACCACTTCCATTCCGGAGATGACCTGGCCGAATACCGTGTACTGACCGTTCCACTTCGGCTGTGCAGACAGCGAGATGAACATCTGGCTGTCCGCTTCGCGTGCGTCGCCGGCATGCGCCATCGACACCGAGCCCACTTTGTGCTGCCGCTTGTTGTTGAATTCCGCAACCCCGATTGAGCGGCCGCTACCGGCATCAAAGCCACGGCCCCACCATGCCTGCTTGGTCATGTCGCGCGTCTGTGGATCGCCGAACTGCACGAGCTGATTCGGAACGATCCGGAGGATTCGCTGTCCGTTATAGAAGTTGCGCTTGATGAGCGCGACGATGTGATCGACGGTCTTCGGCGCCTCGTTCGGGTACGTTTCGATCTCGAAGGTCCCTTTCACCGTCTCGACGACAAACACCGGTCCGGCCCCCGGAGACTTCGGCGCGTTCGCAGGGGCTGACGGGGCGGGTCTGGCCGGTGGCTTCGCGGCCTGCGCGGACAGGGTCACAACCGCTGCTGCGACAACGACGATGGTCAGAATGCCGCGTCTCATAGTGCGCTCCTTTGGCGAACCCCAATTTTTGGGCAAACGTCGGCGATGACGCAATCCCTGCACCGCGGTCCGATCGGACGGCAGACGTTCTGTCCCCAGGTCACGAGGTACAGATTGATGTACGGCCACCAGCGTGAATCAGTCGCCTTGTAGAGCGCCTGTTCGGTTTCGTCGGGCAGCTTGGTCTTCACCCATCCGAGCCGGTTCGAAATCCGATGGACGTGCGTGTCCACGCAGATGTTGCGCAGGCTCTTGAACCCGAGAATCATCACCAGGTTTGCCGTCTTCCGCCCGACCCCGGGCAACATCACCAGTTCCTCCATCGTGGAGGGAACACGGCCGCCGAAACGGTCGAGCAACATCTCGCAGCACGCTTTCACATGTTGCGCCTTGTTGCGATAGAAGCTGACCGGATAAATCAGCCGCTCAATCTCCTTCACCGGCAGCGCCGCCATCGTCCGCGGCCTTCTGGCTCGGCGGAAGAGCCGGGTCGACGCGGCGTGGGTGGTGGCGTCCTGGGTTCGTGCCGAAAGAATAGTCGCGATCAGAATCTGGAATGGCTCTTCGGCCTGTTCCTCGGAGATCTTCTCCACGGCCGGTAGTTCAAGGCCGGCAATAGCCTGAGCCAGCGAGCGCATCACGTGTTCGACCACTGTAGGAGCGGGTTTGAGGCAGCGCGGCACGATCACTTCAAGCTACATTAAGAACGTGAGACGTCCAATCACGCTCGGCGTGCTCCTTGTGGCAATCCTGTCAGGCGCCTGCGGCAAGCCGCTGCACGTCGGAACGTTGCAGCTTGGCAACCGGCTGAATGGCGACAACACGATCGGCAACCACACAACGCGATTCAAACCTGACGACAGAATCTTTGCGGCGGTACTGACCGACGATACCGGAACGTCGCGGATTGCCGTACGGTGGACTTATAACGGCCAGATGGTGAGCGAGGAAGAACGCAGGGTCTCGTACAAAGGCGCCGGCGCCACCGCGTTTGAATTCAAGAGCGCGAGCGGCTTTCCCATCGGCGACTATAAGGTCGAAATCCTCGTGGACGGCCAATCCGTCGCATCACGCGATTTCCGCGTCGAGTAGGCCGTAGCCGCGAAGGCGCGCGGCTTCGGTCATCCCGTTCCACTGAAGCTCATCGACGGATTCGAAGAGCGGAATGTCCACACGAAGCGTCGCGAGTTCGCGAAAGAGGAGCGCGAGATCGCGCTGCCGCTCCAGCGTATACGCCAGCGCCGCAGGCTTGGTGACGTTCACACCCTTCCACTCGCGCGAGTCGCGCGGAATCGATTCGAGACGGCTGAATCTGGCGAGCACCGCTGCCGCCGAGCGGGCGCCCCATCCAGGCAAACCCGGATAGCCGTCGGCCGAGTCGCCAACGAGTGCGAGGTAATCGGGAATAGAGGCAGGTGGGACGCCGAACTTTTCGATCACTCCAGCCTCGTCGCGAACAATACGCCGACGACGATCCATCTGGACGATCCGTGTTCCACGTACGCACTGCGCGAGGTCTTTGTCCGGCGTGCAGATGACGATCCGTTCGACGCGAGCATCGCGCGCAGCGGCTGTCGCCGCCGCCGCGAGCGCATCGTCGGCTTCGAATTCCACCATCGGCCACGTCACGATACCGGCTGCCGCCAGCGCATCCTCCAGAAGAGGGAATTGCGCCAGCAAGTCGGGGTCGATGCCGTCGCCGGTCTTGTAGCCGGGCCAGAGATCGTTGCTGAACGACTCGATGACGTGATCCGTCGCCACGCCGACGTGTCGAGCGCCCCCATTGATCATGCCGAGCACCGACGCGACGACGCCGCGGACCGCCGCAACTTCGCGGCCAGCCGCGTCGCGCGCGGACGGCATCGCGTAATAGTGGCGAAACAGCTCGTAGGTGCCGTCGATGAGGTAAATCTCCAGACGCGAACTCCGGGATCACAGTATCCTGCGAACTCGATGTCCGCCAAACCTTCGGCCGCGTTCGCGATCGAGCCGCCGATCGAGCCGATGCTTGCCAAACTGGCCGAGGAGCTCCCGCCCGAGGGTTCGTTTCTATACGAGCCAAAGTGGGACGGATTTCGCGCAATCGTGTTTCGCGGCGGCGCTGACGTGTACATCCAGAGCCGCGATCTTCGTCCCCTCGATCGTTACTTTCCCGAACTGCATGACGCCTTGATTGAAACCCTCCCGGACGGCTGCGTCGTCGACGGCGAGATTGTCATCGCGACCAGACGCGGTCTCGACTTCGACGCGCTGCAGATGCGGCTTCACCCCGCCGCATCGCGGGTCGCCAAGCTGGCGAAGGAGACGCCGGCGCGTTTCGTCGCGTTCGACCTGCTCGCAGCCGACGGCAGGGACCTATGCGAGACGCCGCAGGCAGAACGACGTGCAGTACTTGAGAAGCTTCTGGCCAGGGTTCGGCCGCCGGTGCACATCACGCCAATGACGAGAGATCGTGCTCTCGCTGTCCAGTGGCTTGCGCAGTTCGAGGGCGCAGGGCTGGACGGCGTCGTCGCGAAGGCCGAGGCTGGGACATATCAGCCGGGGAAGCGGGCGATGGTCAAAGTGAAGCACGCGCGCACGGCCGACTGCGTCGTCGCCGGCTTTCGCTGGCACAAGGACGGGAAGAACACGCTCGTCGGATCGCTGCTGCTTGGCCTCTTCGACGACAAAGGCGCGCTCCATCACGTTGGGGTGACTTCCGCGTTCAGCATGACCATGCGTCGGCAGCTCGTGCAGGAACTGAAGCCGCTCCGCGTGAATGCGCTGGAGAAACATCCCTGGCGCGAATGGGCCGACGCGGAGAGCCACCATGGACGGCGGATGCCCGGAGGGCAGAGCCGATGGAGCGCCGGAAAAGATCTCTCCTGGGAGCCTCTTCGAATCGAACGCGTCTGCGAAGTGAAGTACGACCACATGCAGGGCGATCGGTTCCGGCACGCGGCAGTCTTTCTACGATGGCGCCCCGACAAGAAGCCGAAAGACTGCCGCTACGATCAGCTCGAGGTGACGAAACCCTACGAGCTCGAAAAGGTATTCGGGAGTGTCTGATTAGTAGCCCGGGACGCTTCCCGGCTTCAGGATGTAACGTCCGTCGTCGTCGGTCGTGCGATACACCTTGTGGCAATCGGTGCACGACTTGTTCAGATCCTGCACTGCCGCGAGCGCGGTCGTCGAATCGAGCGTGGGCGCGCTGATCAATTTATCCAGCCCGTCCAGCTTCTTGAGAACGATCTTGGTGAAATCCACAGCATCGGTGCGTTTGTTCGCGACCCAGAACGTCTGCGCCTCGGCGATTCCCTGCTGCAGCGTCAAGAGATTCTGCTTTGCCGCCGCCTGATTGCCCGCCACAATCGCTTTGACGAGCGCCTGCTGTGCCGGCCCGTCCTTCTTCATGACGCGGTCGAGCTGCTCGAGGCTCGGTTTCGCCTGCGCCGCCGCGACGGCAGCCATCACCCACACTGTTGCGAGAACACTAATCCAGGACACGAAACGCCGCATGATTCCTCCACCGACTTCGCCAGTTGTAATACGGAAACCGCTGCTCATTTGTTTCTACTTTCGAGCCGCCAGGTAATTGACGATCGCGGTCATCTGTTCCTCGCTCAGCCGATCACCAAATGGGGGCATCGTCGCATCGAACTGCACGGATGGCGGATCTGTAATCCACTCCCGCAGCCACTTCGCATCGTGCTTCGTGCCGACACGGCTGAGGTCGGGCGCGACTGTCGCGCCTTCGCCGTCGAGCGCGTGGCACGTTGAGCAATATCGGCCATAGACCAGAACCGCCGGCTGATTCGGCGTATCCGTCGGCGACGACGCCCCGGCCCGGACACGGCGCATATAGGCGACGACGGCCCGCCCCTGACCCTCCGTCATGGCGCCACTCGGCACGGGCCGCAGGTCTGGCGCAATCATCTGCGGATCGCGCACGTGGGCAACCAGCCAGTCGGGGTCGCGGCGGGCGATCGTCTGGTCCACGGGATTGGCGACCCCGCCTTCCTGGTGACACATCTGGCAGCGCGCGTCGCGAGCGAACTCATAGCCCGCCAGCGAGAGCGGCGCCCACTGATTCGCATCGGCGGTGCGTGGTGTATCGCGCAGGCCTAGAGACGTGAGTACCGCAACACCAAGCAACCCTCCGCCAAACACGGTCATGACCGTACGCCGCCGCGAGGGCCGCCGTTCGGCGGGGCGATCGAGGAACGGGAGCAGAAACAGCAGCGCCACGACGAGACCGGGAATCACCATCGTCGCGACCGGCTCGAATGGCCCGGGAAAGTACTTCAGCAGCTGAAACAGACTCAGGAAATACCACTCGGGCCGCGGTACGTAGGTCGCGTCGGATGGATCGGCGATGGCGTCGAGCGGGGCGCGGACGGCGATCGCGAGCGTCAGCAGCGCCGCGAACACGAACGCAATCACGATCGTGTCTTTCAGCGCGTGCACGGGATAAAACGGCTGCGATTCACCTTTGACGCGGACGACCGGTCCAGAGATCCCGTGGCGCCGCATCAGATAGACGTGCGCCACCGTGAACGCGATGAGCGCGCCAGGCAGCAGGAACACGTGCGCCGCATACCAGCGAAGC
>DASTZI010000351.1:0-5691 GCA_035764385.1 Vicinamibacterales bacterium | reverse complement strand
CCGCTTGGGGCCCCAGATGTCCCGCACGATCGGCATGCTTGCGGCTGCCTACAACAGACAGGTCTCGCCACACGGGGCACCGCAAGACCGGCGACTGGTGAACATCTGCGGCATGCACCTGGCGGCGTCCATGCCCAACTGTCCGATTCTCGAGTTCATCCATGAACCGCCAATCGGAGATCTCTTCGAGGGCTGGCAGGTGTTCGAGAATGCTCCGGCGCTGGACAAGGATGGCTACTTGCCCGTGCCTCAGAGCCCTGGCCTCGGCGTGTCGTTCAGGCCTGACCTGATCGAGCAGGCGTGACGCGGACGAGCAACTCCTCGGGACCGATCCTGAGGTTCGGCGAGGGGTTCTCCGATTGACACGGCCCACGGAGGCCGTGCAGGCGGCGGGGGAAACCATCTGAAGACGATTCTGGTCACCGGTTCTTCCGGCTTGATCGGCTCCGAGGTCAGCAGCTACTTCCACGCTCGCGGATGCTGCGTCCATGGGTTGGACAACAACCAACGAGCCGCCTTTTTCGGGCCCGATGGTGATACCCGCTGGAACCGGCGACGGTTGGAACGCAGCCTTCGCCACTTTCACCACAACGAGCTCGACATCCGCAACAGGCAGGGCATTCTGGAGATCGTGTCAAAGCTGGGGCCCGACGCGATTGTCCACTGTGCCGCGCAGCCGTCGCACGAGCTTGCTCCAGCCATCCCCTTCGATGACTTCGACATCAATGCTGGCGGGACGCTGAACTTGTTGGAGGCCGCCCGGCGCGAGTGTCCCGAGGCTCCCTTCATCTACCTGTCGACCAACAAAGTCTATGGCGATGCTCCGAACAGGATCCCGCTGAAGGAACTCGAAAGCCGGTGGGATTACGCCGATTCGGCGTACGTGGATGGCATCCCTGAAACGTTCCCCGTCGACCGGTCGATGCATTCGCTCTTCGGCACCTCCAAGCTGGCCGCCGACGTCATGGTGCAGGAGTACGGCCGGTACTTCGGTATGCCGACATGCTGCCTGAGGGGAGGTTGTCTCACGGGCCCCCATCACAGGGGTGTGGAGCTGCACGGTTTTCTGAGTTACCTCGTGACGTGCAACCTGGAGGAACGGGAGTACAGAGTCTACGGGTACAAAGGAAAGCAAGTCCGGGACAACATTCATGCTGAGGACGTCGCCCGATTCATTTTCGAATTCTTCAGTAATCCTCGGGCCGGCGAGGTTTACAACATCGGCGGCGGCAAGGCCAACTCGTGCTCGATCCTTGAAGCGTTTGCGCTGATAGCGGACCACACCGGCAAGACGCAACGCTACACGTACGTCGACGAGCCACGCGCAGGCGACCACATCTGCTACTACAGTGACTTGCGCAAGATGAAGAGTCACTACCCAAACTGGGAGATCACCAGATCGCTGAACGACATTCTGGGAGAAATCGTCGAAGCGTGGCGTCGTCGTGCGCCACTCAGCTCGTTCTGACGCCGGCGACCGGTGATACCTGATACCTGATACCTTTCGTCCATGCGCATCCTGGTGGTCGAAGACGAGCAGAAAGTGGCCAACGCCCTCCGCGAAGGGCTCGAGGGCGAACGGTATGACGTCGTCGTCGAGCGGACGGGAGAAGACGCGTTCTTCCGCATGACCACCGAAGCGTTCGACCTGATTCTGCTCGACCTCGGGCTGCCGGGGCGCGACGGCCTGCACATCCTGACGACACTGAGGAGCAAAGGCGTGAAGACGCCGGTGCTCGTGCTGACCGCGCGCGACACGTTGCAGGACCGCGTCGCGGGGCTCGACAGCGGCGCTGACGATTACCTCGTCAAACCGTTTGCCTTCGCCGAGCTGCTCGCCCGCATTCGCGCGCTGCTGCGGCGCGGCCGCCAATCGGAATCGCCTCGTCTCGAGGTTGGCGATCTCACGATGGATTTGATTACGCGCAAGGTTATTCGCGGCGCGCAGCCCGTGGAGCTGACGGTTCGTGAATTCGAGCTGCTCGAATATTTGATGCGATACGAAGGGCAAGTCGTGTCGCGCGAAACCCTCGCCCGCGACGTCTGGAAGGAGACCGCCAGGACGACACCGCTCGACAATGTCATCGACGTACACATTGCTCGCCTGCGGCGTAAAGTGGATCTCGATCGGTCAATCAAATTGATCCATACCGTTCGGGGCGTCGGCTTCATGCTTCGCGAAGGAGAGCCGTGAGAGGCTGGTGGCGATCGCACAGCGTTCGTGTGCAGCTGACGCTGTGGTATGTCGCCGCCATGACGCTGGTGCTGGCGGTGTATGCCGCCGCCATCCTCGCGTACGTCAGTCGGAGCGCGTCCCAGTTGCTGACCCAGCAACTGCGGAGCGATTTCCAGTGGGCCACCGTGATGGTCGAGCAGACACCGGAAGGCGGCATCACGTGGAATGGCGAAGAAGCCATCGAGGAACATCCCTGGCTGCAGGTATGGGGGGCGGACGGCAAGCTCCTGTTCCGCAACGGCGTCGCGCTTGGCCAGCCGGACGTCGGTCTCGATCTCCCAAATCTTCCGGACGACGCGGTCGTCAGTGTCCCGACGAGTGACGGCGTTCCTTTGCGAGTCTTGAGCCGCAAGGGAGAGATTGCCGGCAGCCCGGTCGTCATTCAGGTGGGCCGCTCTGAACAGACGATGCGCGAGCAGATCCAAACGGTCGCGCTGATTCTGCTTCTCGGGCTGCCGGTCGCCGTCGTCACCGCCGGCCTTGGCGGTTACATGCTCGCGCGCCGGGCGCTGGCGCCGATCGAGCGGATGACGGAGCGCGCCGAAACCATTACCGCCGAGCGGCTCAGCGATCGCCTGCCGGTGAGCAATCCGGATAACGAGATGGGCCGGCTCGCGACCGTATTCAACGCCACGCTGGCGCGGCTTCAAGAGTCATTTGAGCAGATGCGCCGCTTTACGGCCGATGTCTCGCATGAACTCCGCACGCCGCTGACGGCCATCCGCAGCGTTGGCGAGGTTGGTCTTCGCGGCCGCCGCAACGAAGCCGGCTACCGCACCATCATCGGGAGCATGCTCGAGGAAGTCGATCGACTCGCGGGTCTCGTCGATCGTTTGCTGACGCTGTCGCGCGCCGAAACAGGCGTGACGACGCGGTCCATTGAACCTGTGGCATTGAAGGAGCTCGCCGAGAGCGTGGTTGCCGATCTCGCCGTGCTCGCCGAAGAAAAGTCGCAGCAGGTCGTGATCGACGCGCATGGATCGCCGCGTGGTCTCGGCGATCGCCTGATGGTCCGTCAGGCGCTTATCAACCTTGTCGATAACGCGATCAAGTTCGCGCCAGCCGGCACGGCCATTGTCATTCGCGTCGTCGAATCGGGAGGCGATGCCACGGTCGACGTCATCGATCGTGGTTCCGGGATTCCCACCGCCGCACGTGAACACATCTTCGATCGGTTCTTCCGCGCCAGCTCCGCGCCCGCCGACGTTGCGGGCACAGGGCTCGGGTTGTCGATTGCGAAGTCTGCCGTCGAAACGAGCGGCGGCGCGTTGACGCTCGAACAGAGCGACGAACACGGCAGCACGTTTCGGATCCGGTTACCGCGGGGATAGGAGAGGGCGTGAGTCGAGCGGCCCGGGTCCTGTCGCCGGGTCTCCCCACGCCGTGCTCGGCGCTCTTTCGCACCGGAGGCGCTCATCGCGCCTGCGGCACGGCGTGGGGATGCCCCTCCCGGCGCCACCCGCCGGAAAATACAGCTCGACTCATGCCGAACCGGAACTATGAACTGAACGTGAACTTGAACGGCGAACCGAACCTGAAACTGAACACGAACTGAGACCAGAGAACCCAGAATCGTGAACGGCTTAATTGAGGTACCTCCTCGCAAGTGTGAACGCGACGATTAGCAGCGCTGCCAGGAACGCCGCGACCCCCCACCACGCGTACGCGCTCCAGAAGAAGCCGCCAACGGATCCTGCGATGCTCGCCCCCATGTAATAGAAGAACAGGTACAGCGCCGACGCCTGCGCCCGTCCCTCGCGTGCGCGAAGCCCGACCCAGCTGCTTGCCACCGAATGCGACGCGAAGAAGCCGATGGTGACCAGACCGATCCCGATGATGACCATCGGGAGCGGCCGCAGCAGCGTGGCCGCGACGCCGAGCATCATCGTGGCGAGTCCAACCCGAAGGAGAAATGGCCGGCTGAAGCGATGCGACAGCAGTCCGATCAGCGACGAGCTGAAGAACCCGAACACGTAGAGGCCGAAGACGGATCCGACTGCGGTCTGGCTCAGAAGATACGGGGCCGCGAGCAGGCGGAACGAGCTGTAGTTGTAGACGGTGACGAGCGTGCCGAGCACGATTCCCGCTTCGATGAACAGCGCCCGAACGACGGGATCGCGCAGGTGCGCTTTGTAGGAGCCGATCAGTGCCGCCATCGACAATGACCGTGGCTGGAACCGCGCCGACGCCGGAAGGCTGACCGAAAAGACGGCGGCGGCGACAGTCCCGAGTCCGCCGATGACGGCGAGGGTCGGACGCCAGGAAAACAGATCGGTCAGCAGGCCGGTGAGCAGCCGGCCGGTCATTCCGCCGAGCGCACCGCTGCCGACGTACAACCCCATCGACACGCCGACATCATCCGGATGAATTTCCTCGCCGAGATATGCCATTGCGATGGCGGGCAATCCGGCGATCGCGATTCCCTCTATCGCGCGAATCAGCAGAAACATCGGCCAGTCGTGGATGACCGACGAGAGCATGGTCAACAGTGCTGCCGACAGCAGCGACAGGCTCATCAGCGGTTTGCGCGACCATCCCTCCGCAACCGCGCCGATCGCGAGCATCGATACGGCCAGACACCCAGTCGTGAGCGACAGCGCGAGACTGCTGGTGGCGGCGTTGATGTGAAACTCGCGCGTGAAGATCGGCAGCAGCGGCTGCACGGCGTACATCAACATGAAGACGGAGAAGCCCGCCGAGAAGACGGCGAGGTTGATTTTCCAGAACGCCGTTGTTCCGCGCGCAACGTGGGTTCGGAGGGTCGCGGGTTCGTGGGTGCCTGTGTTCAACGGTTACGGGGTGCAGAAATTCTAATGTCGCAGACGCTCTACGTAGGCGTGAAGTGCGTACGCGCGGATTCCGGGCCTTCAATTCCGCAAAAAATGGATCGGCACATCCCGTGCGTCGATCGCATTGGCGAGCTTGCCTCGCGCCGATTCAGCGCCGTACGATGGGCCGGAACAGTCACATGAGTGCAGTGCAAGCGCGGCGCTGGACACGGTCGGAATATGAGCGGATGACCGAGGCAGGCGTTCTGACGGAGAACGACCGGGTCGAGCTCATTGGTGGAGAGATCCTGACCGTGACGCCGCAGAAGAGCCCACACGCCACCGGCGTGGTACTGGCCAGCGAAGCCTTGCGCCGCGTCCTTACGCCCGACCTTCACGTCCGGACGCAGCTACCGCTCGCTCTCGGCGATGATTCGGAGCCCGAACCGGACGTGGCGGTCGTCCGCGGATCGTTGCGCGATTATCTCAACGCGCATCCTCGGTCCGCAGTGCTGATCGTCGAGATCTCCGACTCGGCGCTTGCGTTCGATCGGCACGTAAAAGCAAGTCTGTACGCACGCGAACGTGTCGCCGAGTATTGGATGGTCAATCTCGTCGAGTCAGTCGTGGAAGTCTATCGCGATCCCACAGAGGATTCGTCCGCGCGGTTCGGATGGGCGTACGCTC
>DASTZI010000350.1:0-19120 GCA_035764385.1 Vicinamibacterales bacterium | reverse complement strand
CTGTGAACACAGCGACCACGGGTCCATGGTCGCTGGTTCCAAACTCACGCTGGACGACGCACGACGCGGCGTGATCGGCAAGCCGGTGCGCCGCCAGCACGTAATCCAGCCGCCACCCGATATTCCGCTGTTTCATGTTGCGCCACGGCGCCCACCACGTGAAGAGCTCCCCGTTGTCCGGCTCCAACGTTCTGTGCACGTCCACGAGTCCATGGCTGATGATTCGTTCGATGAGGGTGCGCTCTTCTGGAAGCTGCCCGATCGCGCGCGGTTTGCGCTCCTTCGGGTGGACGTCCATGTCGGTGCGCGCCACATTGAGGTCGCCGCACAGGACGAGCGGGCGTCCGGAGGATTGAGCCTGCGATGCGTATGCATCCATCGCTTCCAGAAATCGCATCTTCGCAGGGAAATCCTTCCCGCCATTCGGGACGTAAATCGACGCGACCGTCGCTTGTGGCAGCTGCGCCGTCACGATGCGGTGCTCGTAGTCGAAGTCCGGATGGTGGAAGAGTGGACGATCGGGGTGCGACGCTTTTCGCACGTGCAGAGCGACGCCCGAATAGCCTTTCCCGCCGTGCCAGTAACACCAGTAACCTTCCAGCTCGCACACCCAGACAGGCAGTTGGTCGATGCCCGCCTTGATTTCCTGGAGGCAGAGCACGTCCGGCGCTTCGCGCTCGATGAAATCCTGCAGCTCGGTCTGCCGCGCACGGATGCCGTTGACGTTCCAGGTGGCGACTTTCAACGGGAATCGAGCCAGGCCTGTGCGCTGGTGCACAGCGAGTGCACGTCAGCGGCGAGTTGCGGAACGAGGGTAACTGCGCCGCCGAGGTCACCGGAAGCGCCCATCGCCTCCAAGCGGCGAGCAGTATCCACGGTGTCGGGGACACCGAACGACACGATAGAGCCTCGAAGCTTATGCGCGGCCGCGCGCAATGCCGAGCCGTCGCGAGCGTCCACCGCCGATCGCACCGCGTCAACCTGCACTGGAACCGTCTCCACGAGGAGTTTCGCGAGATCGCGAACGAGCGTTTCGTCGCCGTATTCGTCGAGCAGGACTCGGGGATCGAAGGTCGGCATCGATTGAATTGTACGCAATGATTTCCGGCATGGAGCAGCAGGCGCGCGCGCTTGCGTCGCGATTACGCGACGCGCAGGCAGTCACCGTGATGACAGGGGCCGGCGTCTCGGCGGCGAGCGGAGTGCCGACGTTTCGCGGTCAGGAAGGACTGTGGCGCGCGTTCCGCCCTGAAGACCTTGCGACGCCCGACGCCTTTGCGCGCGATCCGGCGCTGGTGTGGGAGTGGTACTCGTGGCGACGAGCGAAGGTGGCGTCGTGCCAGCCGAACCCGGCCCACGAGGTGATCGCGCGCTGGTCTCAGGACTCAGCCAGACACGTGCGGGTGATCACCCAGAATGTCGATGACCTGCACCTCCGCGCCGGCACGCGAGATCTGATTCGCCTTCATGGGTCGCTGTGGGAAACGAAGTGCTTCAACGGATGTGCGGCTGGCGTGCGTGCGTGGCATGACGAAGCAGTCGCGGAACGCGACCGTCTCCCCAGATGTCCGCATTGCGGCGGTCTTGCCCGTCCCGCGGTCGTGTGGTTCGGAGAATCGCTCGATGCCAATGACGTCGAGCGCGCATCGCAGGCGGTATCGTGTGACGTATTCCTGACGGTGGGCACGTCGGCCGTCGTCTACCCGGCGGCAGGGTTTGCACGCGCGGCACAAGCTCGAGGCGCCTTCACGGCGGAAATCAACCTGGAGTCGACGCCCGCATCGCCTCTGGTCGACCTGTCGATTCTTGGCGCCGCCGAAGTCGTACTCCCGGCGGTCGATCGGCTCCTCGCCCACGGCTGATGGTTGTCGGAAAGTAACGACAAATTGAGAGTCGGCGTGATTTCGATGATACGGACATGCTCCCGGCCGGGCATCCGGATTGCGAACGGATCGATGTCACGGAGGAGCTTATGGATCGAAATGCGTTGCTTGCGGGTACGGGGCTCGGGGCGCTGATGATGTTTATCGCGGATCCCAACCGCGGCGCGCGCCGTCGCGCGATGGTTCGCGCCAAAGCCGTACGCGGCGCGCGCGTCAGTGGACGCGTGGTGGCGGCGACGGCGACAGATCTCGCCAATCGGACACGCGGTGTCGCGGCAAACGTCTGGGGAACCATCAGGCCCGAGCCAGTCGATGATGCACGGCTGGTCGAGCGCGTGCGTGCGGCGCTGGGACACGTCTGTTCGCACCCGCGCGCGATTGGCGTCGAAGCCGTCGACGGAGGAATCACGCTTCGGGGTGACGTGCTGGCGTCGGAAGCCGAAGGGGTTCTCGCGGCTGTGGGTTCGGTGCGCGGCGTCTACGAGATCGTCGACTCGCTGGAAAAACACGCCACCGCTGACGCGCCGTCGCTGCAGGGGAGAGGGCGTAGCGGGGAACCGTCGCTGCATCTTGTTCAACGCGGCTGGGCGCCCATGACACGGAGGCTGGTCGGGATGGCGGCAGTCGCCGCGGCGGCGGTCGGCGTGGCGGCGTACGCCCGGCGGGCGGCTTAGGAAGAAATCCCAAATTCCAAATCCCAAATCCCAAATCAAAACCGAAGATACGCTTGGGATTTGGGTTTTGGGATTTGGGTTTTGGGATTTACGATCCCTCCAATGCACAACCCTTTTGTCCCGGAAACGCTCGAAGGGTGGAGCGTTCTCCACCTCATGTATCGCGTGCGGTGGGATCGCGTTCGCACTACGTCGGAACCTGACCGTCGCCGCCTCGCTGATGAAGCGATCAACGCGCTCGCCGTACCCGATGCCGGATCAACCGCGTTTGTGCAGGTCCTCGGCCACAAGGCCGACCTGATGATCGTCTGCTTCCGCCGCGGCTTCGAACCGGTGGCGGGCGCGCAGCTCGCGTTTTCACGCACCGCCCTCCATGACCTGCTTGAACCGACGTCCTCATACGTGTCGGTCGTCGAACTCGGGATGTACGAGATGACGGCAAAAATTCACTCGCAGGTTGGAGCGTCGCACAAGTCGGGTACCGACGAATTCGATCACGCGTTCGATGCAGAAATGGAAACGCAGAGGCAACGGGTGATGAACCGGTTGTTTCTCGACATGCCGGCGGCGCGTTATGTCTGCTTCTACCCGATGAACAAGCGGCGCGGAGAAGCGCTCAACTGGTACACCGAAGGCTTCGATCGCCGTGCGGCCATGATGCGGGAGCACGGCATGATTGGGCGTCATTACGCAGGGAAGGTGACGCAGGTTATCTCAGGGTCAATAGGGTTCGACGACTGGGAGTGGGGCGTGGATCTCTTTGCCCACGACCCGCTCGTCTTCAAGAAGCTGATTTACGAGATGCGGTTCGACGAAGCCAGCGCGAAGTTCGCCGAGTTTGGTCCGTTCTACACGGGCCTTCAATTCGCTCCCGATCAACTCGCCGCCTATCTCGGGGGCCAGGTTCCGTCCCTGTAGCCGGGAAGGCCGAATCCGAATTGCCACAGGATTTGTGATCCAATGATGCGTTTTGGGACCGCACCGTTGGATCACAAAAGTGCACGTCCCTCGCTAAGTCACGGATGTTAAGGCGCTAGCATCCGCAGTCCAGTGCACACCGCACAGGCGCGGTAATTGCTGGGGTCTCCGCGATCCACGTGGAGACTCAGATGACCCCTCAGGAAAGCTTCATCACTCGCCTGCGCCGGCACCGTGAGCGAAACCGTGTCTCTCTGGATGAGATTGTCACGCAGACACGGATCAAGCGCGAGCAGCTCGAGGCATTCGAGCGGGGCGACCTGGAAACCTGGCCGCGCGGCATATACGCGCGCGCGTGGGTGCGCGCCTACGCCAATGTCGTTGGTCTCGATCCGATCGATACAGTTGATGAATTCTGCAAGCTGTTTCCGCACGGGGATCGCCGCGCCCAGCCGACGTTCCAAGAGTACGCGGCGATCATTGCGCATCAGTCGACCTACCAGGATGAATTCGAGCACCTGGCGGAGACGGGCCGCCGCGCCACGGACGTCAGCCCGGCGCCGGCACCATCGTGGCGGCGGCAGATGCAGCGGCTGGTACGCAGTCTCCTGAGCCTGCGTCCCGCGCGGACGCCGCGTACCGTTCGTTCCGTTCGAACCAATTAGGCGGGAACTAACCGCCCCTATGCGGGAACGAAGCGCCCGCGCGCCGTTTCCCGCAGCCGCTCGACGTCTTCGCGTCGTGCCACCGACAGCGGCTGCGTTCCGTGCAGTTCTTCGCAGAGGGAGGCGTCGGTCATCGGCTGCTTGTCGTGCAGCGCGCGATACAAACCGGCCGTAATTGCCTGCTCGATTTCCGCACCCGAGAAGCCGTCACTGGCGGCCACCAGCGCACCCAGGTTGAATGTCGATGGATCCTGGCGTCGGAGTGCAAGGTGAATACGAAAGATTTCTTCGCGCGACGGCCCGTCCGGTAGATCCACGAAAAAGATCTCGTCGAACCGTCCTTTGCGGAGCAGTTCTGGCGGAAGCGCCAGCACGTCATTGGCCGTGGCCGCGACAAACACCGATGCTTCACGTTCCTGCAACCACGTCAGAAACGACCCGAGCATGCGCTGCGACAGACCCGCATCTGCGTCACCGCCCGAGGCAAAACCCTTTTCAATCTCGTCGATCCAGAGAATGCAGGGTGCAATCGCTTCCGCGAAATCCAGCGCCTTCTGGAGGTTCTTTTCCGACTCACCGATGAACTTGTCGTACAGCCGGCCGGCATCGAGTTTGAGGAGCGGCTGTTTCCACGCACGCGCGATCACTTTCGCCGCGAGCGATTTGCCGCACCCCTGGACGCCCACAATCAGGACACCGCGCGGCGGCGGCAGCCCGAGCGCGCGGGCTTCCGGCGTAAAACCGACGCGCGCGCGTTCGAGCCACGCCTTCAAGTGTTCCAGCCCACCGAGCTGAAACGTGTTGTCGTCGGGCGGATAGAACTCGAGGAGCCCTTCTTGGCGAACCGCGTCGCCCTTCCGTCGAAGCAGCCGGGGGATATCGGCTGCGCTCAGGGCGTTGTCGTCGAGAACAGCCCAGGCGACCGCCTGTCGCGCCTGATTCAACGTCAGCCCCGAGAGCGCCTGTAGCAGCGATTCCATTCCGTCGGCCCCGAGCGTCACCGCCACCTCGTGCTGCCGGTTCAGCGTGCGAAGAATCTGGCGAACTATCTGTTGGAGCTCGTCGTGATCCGGCAAATGCAGGTCGAAGGGCACCGCCTCGCGTGTCAGTTCCGCAGGCAGATGAATCGATCCGCCCGAGATCACCGCCGTCGAACCCGATTTGATGAACGTGCTCGCAATGTCTCGCATCCCGCGGACGACGGTCGCGTCTCCAAGATGAGCGTGGAGATCCTTGAGATGAAAGATGCCGCGGACCGTGAGCGTCGCGAGATGACGGACGAGCATCTGCGGGTTTGCCGTTCCATAGACGACGTTCTCGCCCCCGGCACGCTGTAAGCCATGCGTCACCGTCCACGTAAACAGCGGCATGTGGAGACCGCTCGCGACGATGCCGAGCAGGTTGTCGACACGCTCCTCTTCGACCGTATCGATCGTAATGATGGGATGGCGGGATTGAATCAGCGCCCGGAGATCGTGTGCCGCATCGGCATGCGCCTTCGTCACGGCAGCAGCGGTTGCGCGGATTCGATGAATCGATGGTGGAGCGCTTGCACGGCCTCGTTGGTCTGATCGCGCGGCAACATCCACGTGATTCGAAAGGAGGATGTCGCCACCATCGCCGCCGCGATCTGCATTTCGTCGAGCAGGGCCGATCCGGCGCGTACGTTGGCGTAGGTGGCGTTGATGCCGGCGCCAACCGCGCTCACCGCGGCGAGCCCATCGATCAAGGTCACTCGCCCGCGAAACCGAGTCTCGAGCGCGTCGCGAAATCGTGACTCGTCGTGAAGATTTTCGCGCGAGATGACCATGTTGACCTGGTCGTCGTAGACGTGCAGCTGCTTGCCGGCGACGCCGCGTTCGTCGAGCAACGCGAGCACATCAAGGGAAGGCGCTTCGGCGTGCAGAACCAGGACGTCGCGCTCACTCGCGACGCCAACCACCGTACCCGGCATGCGCGGCGCGAACTTGCGGACAACGGTGCCGTCGCTCGACGGGTCCGGACCGGGAAGCGGACCGGACGTTGCGCGGGCGTAAATCGCAATCCCTTTCTCCTTCGCGAATTCGACAGCCTGGGCATTCAACACCTTCGCTCCGGCCTCGGCCATCTCCTGCGTCTCCTCATAGGACAGCGTCCCGATACGACGTGCGGCGGAAACCACCCGTGGGTCGGCAGAATAGACGCCGTCCACATCGGAGCAGATCTCGCAGTACTCAGCGTCGAGCGCCGCCGCCATCGCAACCGCGGTCGTGTCGCTGCCGCCGCGGCCGAGCGTCGTGACCTCCCTCCGATAGGACACGCCCTGATAGCCGGCGACGACGACAATCTTGCCGCGCGCGAGCTCGTCCTGCACACGGAACGGACGGACTTCGATGATGCGCGCATCCACGTGACGGTCGTTGGTGATGATTCCGGACTGGCTGCCGGTGAAGCTAATCGCGTCGCCGCCGAGTTCGTGAATGGCCAGCGACAGGAGCGCCATCGAGATTCGCTCGCCGGCGGAGAGGAGCATGTCGAGTTCTCGTCGATGCGGGTTCGCGGAGGTCTTTTTGGCCATTGCGAGAAGATCGTTAGTCGTGTCACCCATCGCCGAGACGACCACGACGACGTTATGCCCGAGCTTGCGCGTCTCCATCACGCGCTCCGCGACACGCTTGAGCTTGCCAAGGTCCGCGACGCTGCTGCCGCCGTATTTCTGAACAATTACCGCCATAGGTGACTCAGGATAGCGCCTCCGACTCGGATCTCGGCGCGGTAACATGAGCATCACGGAGGAACGGATGAAGCTTCGCACCTTGGGCTGTGCTGTTCTCCTGGCGCTCGTCGTCGTCACTCCCGAATTCGCGCAACAGTCGGTGCCCCCCCGACAGCCTGACGTGGTGTTTGTTCCGACACCCAACGACGTTGTGAACGCGATGCTCAAGCTCGCGAACGTGTCGACGACCGATGTCGTTTACGACCTCGGCTCCGGTGACGGCCGCATCGTCATCACGGCGGCAAAGATGTACGGAGCACGCGGTGTCGGCATCGACATCGATCCCGAGCGGACCCGCGAAGCGACCGCGAACGCGGCGAAAAGCGGCGTTGCCGACAAGGTAACTTTCCGCACCGAGGATCTCTTTCTCGCGGATATCAGTCCGGCAACCGTTGTGACCCTCTACCTGTCAGGGCCGGTCAACGCGCGCCTTGCGCCGAAGTTGATGAAGGAATTGAAGCCGGGTACCCGCGTCGTCTCGCACGCGTTCGACCTCGGGAGCTGGAAACCGCAGCAGAGGACCAGCGTCAGTCAACGGCCACTCTTTCTCTGGGTCGTCGCGGCGCCATCAGACACTCGGCGCTGACGCGCTATGGGCCGGCTGAGGCCGGCCCCTACGACGTCCCAACTCGTCACGCATTTCGCGTGCGTAGGGGCCGGCTTCAGCCGGCCTTTTAAGGGCACGTTTCGACCCCTGTTGATCCGACCAAAAGGGTCGGGTTAGACTTCCTGCGACTCAATCTCATTTCGAAAGCTGGCCATGCTACAGGCGTTTGTGATCACTCTGCGAGAAGGACTCGAAGCGTTTCTGATCGTTGCCATCAGTCTCGCGTATCTGCGGAAGTCGGGACGCGGCGAGCTGACAGGCGCGGTGCACACCGGCATCTTCGCCGCGCTCGCGATCAGTGCGCTCGGTGGGTATCTGCTCTACAACGCCGCGAACCAGGAGCTGCTCGAAGGACCGCTGGCTCTCATCGCGGCGATCTCCGTCACGTGGATGATCGTGCACATGTGGCGCGCCGGTCGTCGGATGAAAGGGGACATCGAAGGGCATCTCAGGTCCTCGAGCGGCCGGGCCGGCGCAGGCGCCTTCCTGGGCGTCTTCCTGTTCACCGTGTTGATGGTGTCACGCGAGGGGATGGAGACGGCGCTGCTGCTTCTGCAGCTCAAGGAAACGCTCAATCTCGTGGTAGGCGCGGCGCTTGGGCTCGTCGGCGCCGCGGCGCTTGCGTCACTGTGGTCCCGGTACGGGCACCGCGTGAACCTCGGTCTTTTCTTTCAAGTCACGGCAATCTTTCTCTTCGTGTTCGTCGTTCAGTTGCTGATTGCCGGCGTCCACGAGATGTCCGAGCAGAACATGCTGCCCTTCAGCGAGCCGATCCACGAGGCCACCGAATCGTGGGGACCTGACAGCGCGTTCGGCCACGCGCTGACCTACGCGCTCGTTCTGCTTCCTGCCGCATGGCTGGCGGTGAAAGGGTTCATGGGCGGGGAGGCGCAGAAGCCGCACACGGCAGCCGTGCGATGATGCCGCGTTGATGGCTGCCCGACCGCCGCTTGTCGCTGAGCTCGTCTGGTCCGGCGATCTTCGATTCGATGCATCGAGCGGCGTGAACACCGCCGTTGTCGACGGCGACAGCAAGAGCGGTCTTTCCCCAACACAGTGCGCGGCGATCGGGCTGGCGGGCTGCATGGCTGCCGACGTCGTCGACATTCTGCGCAAGGGTCGCCATCCGCTGACGGCTCTCCGGGTCACTTTCACGGGAACGCGCGCCGAACAGCCGCCTCGCCGCTTTCTTCAGATTGAGCTCCGGTTCGACGTGCGCGGCGCGGTACCGGCCGATGCGGTCGAGCGCGCGATCGCGTTATCGCGTGACAAGTACTGCTCGGTCTGGCACTCGTTCCGCCAGGACATCGCATTTTCGACGCCCTTCCAGATCACGCCATGACGACGGTCGTCTCGGGAGCGGCCCGTCGCGGCTACATCGACTGGCTCCGCGGCATCCTCGTGCTCATCATGATCGAGGCGCACACCCTCGACGCCTGGACGAGGCTCGACGCGCGCCAGAACGGCGCCTACGGCTGGGCGATGATTGTCGGCGGCTTCGGTGCGCCGGGTTTTCTCTTTCTCGCCGGGATCGCGCTGGCGCTGGCGGCGGGCTCGCGCATACGCCGCGGTCGGACGCCCGACGAAGCGGCGGCACTCGCGCGACGGAGGGCGGTGCAGATATTCGGACTCGCGTTTCTGTTCCGCCTTCAATCCTGGATCATCAGCGGCGGTGACCCCGTGCAGACGCTGCTCAAGGTCGACATCCTGAACGTCATGGGATTGTCGATGCTCGCGGCCGCCGTTTTCTGGGGACTCGGGCGATTTCGCTGGGACCGGTTCGCATGGCTGACCGGCGCGACCGTACTGGTCGCCATGATCACGCCAATCGTCCGAACGTCACCGTCGCTATCACCGCTTCCAGATCCAATCGAGTGGTACATCCGGCCGATACCGGGTCGCGGAACATTCACGCTCTTTCCCTGGGCAGCTTTCCTGCTCGCCGGGGCGGCTATCGGTCTCTGGCTCGATTCGGCGCGGACGGCCGACGAGGAACGACGCATCAACATTGTGTTCGCCGTGCTCGGAATCGTGCTCGCAGCCGCGGCATACGAAGCTTCGTTCCTCCCGTCGATTTACCGTGAGGCGTCGTTCTGGACGACATCACCGACGTTCTTCTTCCTACGCCTCGGAATCCTGATTCTGTCGCTGCCTGCCGCGTACGTGTGGAACCGCGTCTGGACGGGCCGCTCAGTCATGCAGGAGTTCGGCCGCGCTTCACTCTTTATCTACTGGATCCACGTGGAACTGGCCTACGGAGTGCTGAGTAGCCCGCTTCACAAGACGCTGACGCTCGGCCAGGCGTTTCTCGCCTACGCGATCTTCACGATCGCGCTCTTTGGCGCAGCGAAGCTGAAGGATCAGATCGTGGACTGGTGGAACGTCGGGCGCCTGCAGCCGAGCGGAGCGTTGTAAACAAATCCCAAATCCCAAATCCCAAATCCCAAGCTCCAAATCCCAAAACAGCGTTCGAATACGAGCCTCGGAGGCAGAGAGACTCAGAGGAAATTTGATCCTCTGTGTCTCTGCGTCTCTGTGGCCCGTGTCTGGAATTTGGGTTTTGGGATTTGGGATTTGGGTTTTGGGATTTCCTAGAAGGCCACCATGTACGTCAGCTTCGCAATGAGCGACCGATCCTGCAGCAGCCCCGAGTACTCGTCGCGATGCTCGTTGTAGACGAAGAAGAAGTCGCTGAGCGGCCGGTGAATGACGTTGAACCGGATATTCGAGCTCAACTGATGGGTGTCCGTGTTGTATTGCAGCAGCGAATTGACGAACACCTTCGTGTTGAAGTTGTAGTTCACCCGCGCTGTCGTCAGCGTGGACAGATATGAGAGCCCTGGAAGCGAGATGTCGTTCAGCTGCATGACGAGCGACGCGTTCAACTTCTCATTCGGGCGATACGTCGGCCCCCACGCGTAACTGCGCTTGTAGCCGCCATAGAACTCCCCGATTCCGTAGCGGAGTCCGGTCGAGAACCGGGCCGAGTCGTTCGGCCTATAAGTGACGAAGTACTCGTCGTAGTCGTACTCGCCGGTGACAACGTTGGCGCCGCGCGCGCTGTTCAAGACGAATGGCGTGCGAATGACCTCGAGGTTGGTGTTCTTGCCGACCTCGAGAAACGCTCCGTTCGAAAAATTGAGCGGGAAGTGGAAGTCCTGCTGCCGCAGGTCGAGGCCGCTGCCGTCGGCGCGGTTCGACTGCACGAGCACCCAGTGGGGCATGATCTCGCGAATCGCGTGCGGCAACCAGCTGGGCCGGAACGACCGGTTTATCTGGGCGTTCCATTCGTTGACGCCGACCCGGGGTACGAAGCCGAGCTCGTCGTGGAACCGGTCGCCAATCGTCGAGTACTTCGTGCTGAATCGCCACTGCCGGTTTCGGTATTCGAACCCGGCCCGAGTCGTCAGCTCATTTCCATCAGTGTTCGCGACTGCGCCAACCGGAGCGAAACTCCGTGCGGCGAGACCGTTCATGGTCAAATTGCCGAAACGGAAGTTCGCATCGAAGCCCGCGAGCCGATTGAAGCCGGGACCGGTGAGCTCCTTGTCGAGCACGACCGCTCCGATATCCGAGTTCGCTAGAACGTCGCGTCGAAGGCGAAGCGCCGTGAAGTTCGTGCCTGGAACGCCGTCGTCTTCGCGTTGCTGAATATTCAGGAGGCCGATCGAGTACGCGCCCTGACGGCCACTCAACCGCGTTCCCGCAAGAATCGGGAGCGCCTGGGCGTCGTCAGAGAGGCCAATCCTGCGTGTAAAGAAGAGGCGTGTGTCCTGGATCTGGTTCGTTCGTCCCGCCCCGAAATTGCCGCCGCCGCCGAAATTACGGTCGTCACCAAACGCAAAGATGCCCTGGTTTTCGAGGAAGAAATCACGTTTCTCAGGGAAGAACAGGTTGAATCGCGTCAGGTTCACCTGCTGCTCGTCGGCTTCGACCTGAGAGAAGTCGGTGTTGACGGTGAAGTCCCACACCAGGCCGTTGGTCACGCCGTACTTCACGTCAACGCCACCCTGGGCATCGCCGGCCATTGGTCGGGTTGCGATGCGGCTGCCACTCGAGAGCACGTACGGCTTGACCCGCAGATTTTTACCCGCGTGAAGACCGCGCATCCCTTCGAGCGTCCCGGCGAGCGACACGCGCTGAGCGTCGTAAATCCGGGGAATCGGCGACCAGTAGCTGTCTTCGTTCAACCGACGAAGCTTTCGCTCGAAATTGATGCCCCAGACCTGGGGATCCTCGTTGCCGAACTTCAGGGTGCGGAGCGGAATCCAGATCTCGGCGGACCATCCCGTTTCCGTGATGCGTGTCTTGACGTCCCAGATGCCGTCCCAGTTCGCGTTGTTGTCCCGCCCCTCGCCGGCCATCTGTGAATCCCACTTGGCGCCAGCCGGATTGGTCGCGAACTGATACGCGTTGCGACCATCGTGGAACGTGTCGAGGACGATTCGAAAGCCGTCGCTGCTTCCGGTGTTGTAGTCCTTCTTCAGGTCGCTGACGATGATCTCCGAAGGCTCCATGTCGTGGGCAAACACGCCAAAATAGAGCGCGTCTTCTGTATAGAGCACCCGAACGTCCGTGTCGTAGGTGGCCGGATCACCTTCGCGCGGGTCGTTCTGAATAAACCCGTTGGCCATCGGCGCTTCCCGCCACGTCGCCTCGTCGAGCGCCCCGTCGAGCATGATCGGACCGGTGGCCCGAACCGCCGTGATCCGTTTTTCAAGGTGAATCGTGTCGTAGTTGATCGCATCCCCAGGCGCTCGAGCGGGCGCTGCTGGCCGGGAAGGCCCATCAGAACCGCCGGCCGCGGGGATTGTGGTACTACCGGTTGCGATGTTCTGGGCTAATACTGGGGCGGCGACGAGCACAACTATAGCCACAGCGTAGGGAGCGACGAATCGTGTCATGAGAAG
This sequence comes from Vicinamibacterales bacterium, assembly GCA_035764385.1. GTDB lineage: Bacteria > Acidobacteriota > Vicinamibacteria > Vicinamibacterales > UBA2999 > Gp6-AA40. Next base: position 6,708 of record DASTZI010000350.1, on the reverse strand, counting down.
CGGAAATTATACTTGTTAAGTGTTTGGCTCAAAAGGATGTTCCGGGTTTAGCAGGCGATGAAAGCACGAAAAGACGTGCAAAAAGGCATTGAGATTAACGCGGGCAGATGACTACAATTCGCAGCTTTCCTAGGCTGCTGATACGCGGTCCGGAGGGGAAAACGGAATGATCAACGTTGCTGCGATTCGGATGCAGCAGTTTGGCGTTCAGTTCTATCAGGCGGCTCTCACCGCTGAAGACATCGACAAGCTCGTACGCTTCGAGGTGTTGAACTACGGGGAGTCGGGCCAGCAGCCGGTCCGCGGCGGAAAGAAGAAAGCCCCGTCGAAGGTGAACTGGGATCTGCTCGAACGGCGGATCGCGTCGAGCGAGAAGGCCTATCAGCGTCAGATCATCCGGCGAAAGATCGACGAACTCGTGCAGTATTACGAGCAATGTCGACAGGCGCACGACCTGCCATCGATTCCGGGTGCGGTCATCATTTCATGCGATGAGAAGCTGACCTTCGAGCCGGTTGACGGCGCATCGGCCGTCGGACGCCTGAAGGTGCCCGAGCGCGAAGGAATCCTCCGCGCAATCGACGGCCAGCACCGCCTTCTTGCGCTGCACGCGGACATCGACAACATCCGGAATCACGACTTCACCGTGCCCGCGATCATTTTCGACCGTGTGCCAGAAGACCACATCGTTCAGATGTTTGTGACGATCAACGCGAAGCACACGCGGCTGAATGCATCGCATCTGGTCAGCCTGTCGGGCCGGCAGCTCTATCGCGATGACTCGCTTGCGGCGGCGCATGATGTCGTTCGCGCGCTCAACGACAAGGAAGATTCACCCCTCTACGGAGAAATCAAACTCCTCGGCGTGGGGCGGGGACGCGTCGCGCAGGCGCCGCTCGCCCAGGAGCTGAAGAAGCTCTTTGCCAGCGACGCGTTTGGCGGTCCGCGTAAGTCTGCCGACTTCCGCGAGGACTCGAAGCGCTTCTTCGTCAACTACTTCAAGCAGATTTCCATGGTCTTCGGCGCCGCCTGGACGGGGCGAAAGTACAGCATCAAATCCGCGACGGCGCTGCGGGCGTTCATCCGCGTCTCGCCGGACGTGGTTCGGCGGCTGGATCAGGATCACGCTGACCGCGGCGACTACCGCGCGATCGGCCGCGTCATCGCCCCGTGGGGGCGTCGCATCGGCGATTTGCGGTTTGAGACGGACGGCGCCTGGAAGCGCAGCGGCACCACTGTCGATACATTGGCGAGAGAGCTCAAGCTGGCGCTGGAATATCCCGAAGGCGCGGGCGTGTAGCGATCCGGAGTGTAAGAACTACTTCGGGCTCGCCTCGATGGAATGAACCGGATGGGGCGCCCGAAGGCGCCCTCGTCCTGGTAGCCGACCTGGCTCCCCCCAGCATTTACGGCGCCCTGCCGTAAACCACAGGCCGACGGCCCAGCTATAGGGCAACGGGCGTGCCGGTTTATTTCCCTTGAAAACTGGGGCATGGCGCCAGATACCGGCCCCAGGAATGTTGCAAGAATTACAAGCGTGTCCGACATCAAATCGGTCGACCTCAACGCTGACATGGGCGAGGAGTGCGGTCAAGACGCCGCTTTGATGCAGTGCATCACGTCCGCCAATGTCGCTTGCGGAGTACACGCGGGCAGTTTGGCAACGATGCGCGACACGGTAGCCCTGGCAAAGGAACACGGCGTCGCCGTCGGTGCCCATCCAAGTTTTCCTGATCGCGAGCAATTTGGCCGGCGCGAGATGCAGCTGCGATCGGTCGAGATAGAAGACCTGGTCATTCGCCAGATTGAGGCGCTCGCGTCGGTTGCTTTGAATGCGGGCATTCGCCTGATGCACGTCAAGCCCCACGGCGCGCTGTACAACGTCGCCGTCCGCGATCGTCGCGTGGCCGACGCAATCGCGGGAGCCGTCGCGTCAATCGATCGCTCTCTGGTCCTAGTCGGCCTCCCGCGCTCCGAGCTTGTCGCGGCGGGGAGGGCCGCCGGACTTCAGACGGCGGGTGAAGCATTCGCCGATCGCGCGTATCGTGCTGATGGCACCCTGGTGCCTCGAACGGAACCTGGTGCGGTCATTCATGATCCTGAGCAGGTACTGGCTCGGGTGACCGGCCTTGCCGCGCGTCCCGACGTCGAGACGATCTGCGTGCATGGCGACACGCCGGGAGCCGCGGAGCTTGCGTCGAAAATACGCGCGGCGCTCGAGGCGGCGAAATTTGAAGTAAAGCCCCTATCCCCGCCGCGTTTCCGCGACGAGCGCACGCCGTAGCACCTTTCCCACCATCGTCTTCGGCAGTTCGGATCTGAATTCGACGTGCGCCGGCACTTTGTACGGCGCCAGACGCTCGCGGCAGAACGCACGCAGCGCTTCCGAGGTGACCTGTTGGCCGGGCTTGAGTACGACCCAGGCGTGGGCGACTTCGCCTTTGGCGGAATCGGGGACTCCGGCGACGCCGACCTCCATGACCGCAGGGTGCGTTGCGAGCACTTCCTCGATCTCTCGCGGCCACACCTGGAAGCCGCTCGTTTTGAGCATGTCCTTCTTGCGGTCGACGATGAAGATGAACCCGTCGGTGTCCATGCGGGCCAGATCACCTGTGTGCACCCATGGTCCGCCGGGACCATACGTTTTCAGTGTGGCGGCGGTCTCCGAACGATTGTTCCAGTACTCGACCATGTGCTGCGGCGCACGCAGGAGCATTTCGCCGACTTCGTCGACGCCCATTTCACGCTCGGGAACGTCAGCGTCAACGATGCGGACTTCAACATCGGGGAGCGGCACGCCAATTGACCCGAGCTTGTTCGTACCCTGCACGGGATTGACGCAGCACGCCATCATGCCTTCAGTCAGCGAATAGCCTTCGACGATGCGTGCTCCGGTGACCCGCTCGAATTCCCGTTTCGTTTCCGCCATCAGCGCGGCAGAACCCGAAAAGCACAATCTGATGGAGCTGAGGTCAACCTTGCCGGCGCGAACGTCCTTGTGATTGAGGATGGCTGTGTAGAGCGTCGGTACGCCATTGAAGAAGGCCGGTTTCACCTCGCGAATGGTCTTGAGCAGGTCGTCGATGTCTCGCGGATTCGGAACGAGCGAGAGCGGATTGGGGCCAATGAAGGCGAGCGGCTGTACGCCGACGTTCGCATACACGTGGAACAGCGGCAGCGGAAGCATGATCGAATCAACCCACGGCCGTTTTGCGGACTTCGTCCACTCGTAGAGCTGAAGGCCGGCCGCCACATAGTGGCGGTGGAGTCCGACCACCCCTTTCGGTGTGCCTGTCGTGCCTCCGCTTGCCAGGATCACGGCTCGATCGTCGGGCCGGACGGCACCAGCTGGCCGCAAGGAATTCCGATGCTGCCGCAGCAGATCCTGCAGCCAGTAGTCGCCCTTTTGAAGGGAGATCCGGTGGCCGCCCTGCTTTTCCTTGAACAACGTAAACAAAAGTCGAAGCGCCGGCGGCAGGTGCTCCTTGATTGATGTGGCGATGACGTTCCGCAGTGCTGTCCGCGGCTGGACGTCTTTGATGCGGCCATAGAACGGCGTCAGCGTCACTACGGTTTCGGCGGTGTTTGCCTGTAGCGCCGCTTCCATTTCCCGTTCGGTGTACGTCGGATTGATCGGACAGACGACCGCCCCCACTTTCCACGCGCCAATTTCCGCAACCAGAAACTGAGGGCAGTTCGGCAGAATCAGCGCGACGCGATCGCCATGTCCGACGCCGAGCGCGGCCAGCGCCGCCGCAAACGCGTTGCTGTGGCGTTGAAGCTGATCGTACGAGACTTCGGCCCCTTTGAAGAGCAGCGCCGGCCGCGATGGATGTTCGCGGGCGAGCGCGTCGAGGTAATCGAGAAGGGTCTTTTCCGGGTACGGGTAAAGCGAGGCCGGAACCTCAGCGTCGTAGTGCGCCAGCCAGGGCTTGTCCGCCATGCTGGCGTCATTCTAAAGGGGGCAGAGGGCAGAGGGCAGGGGGCAGAGGGCAGAGGGCAGGGAGGCGTAGAGGCGGACCTTCAGGTCCGCCTAAGACAGCAGCATCAGCAGGAGCGCCTTCTGCGTATGTAGGCGGTTCTCCGCCTGATCGAAGACGACCGATGCCGGCGATTCGAAGACGTCGGCCGTGACCTCTTCGCCGCGGTGCGCCGGAAGACAGTGCATGAAGAGTGCGCCGGGCGATGCCGCGTCCATCAACTGGGCATCGACTTGGTACGGCCGAAATACGACGTTGCGGGTGGCTCCCTCTGCTTCCTGGCCCATCGACGTCCATACGTCAGTGTAGACGGCATCCGCGCGCGCGACAGCCTCACGGGGATGACGGAACTGGCGGATCGACGCGCCGTCGCGCGCCGTACGCATCGCATCCTCGACGACGCGCGAGGGCAGCTCGAATCCTTCTGGCGTCGCAAGATGCACGTTGATGCCGAGCATCAGCGCGGCATGGGTCAACGAGGTCGCGGTGTTGTTGCCGTCGCCGATGAACGCGATTGTGCGACCGCGGCAGTTCGTCCAATGCTCCCGCACGGTGAGCATGTCGGCGAGCGCTTGACAGGGGTGTTCCTCGTCGGTGAGCGCGTTGATGACGTGAAGGCGAGGCGCGGATTCGGCCAACGTCGTCACCTTCGACTGCGCGTAGGTGCGAACGACGAGCGCATCGGCCCAGCGTTCGAGGTTGCGTGCGATGTCCGGCAGCGGCTCACGGACGCCATCGCAAAAGGGTGCCGGCAGATCGAGAATGTCGCCGCCAAGCTCGCGCACGCCGATCTCGAACGTCGCGCGCGTGCGCAGCGACGGCTTTTCGAACAGTGTGGCCACATGCAGGCCGGCCAGCGCCGCCGCCGTGGGCGCCCGCTGACGCAGGACGCGCTCCGCCTTCAGTCGCGCGGCGAGGTCGAGCAGCGCGACGAGATCTGCAGGAGCGAGATCCCGCATCGAGACGAAATCTTTCGCCAGACGCCTAAGTTCGGTACTCGCCATTGATCCGCACGTACTCGGCGCTGAGATCGCATCCCCAGATCGTCGCGCCTGCCTCACCCGAGCCAAGGCTCACCGCGATGTCAATCGTGTCAAGCTTCAGAATTTCCTCCGCCTGCGGGGCGGCTTCGTCCCGCGGCAGGCCATTATCGAACAGCAGGATTCCGCCAATCCGGACGGTGACCTGGTTGATGTCGAACGCCACGCCGGCGCGGCCGGCGGCTGCCACGATGCGACCCCAATTCGGATCCGCGCCGTGCACGGCGGTTTTGACGAGCGGCGAATTCGCGATCGTGCGCGCGACTTGCCGCGCATCATCCACCGTTCGCGCGTGATAAACCGTCACCGAGATCAGCTTTGTCGCCCCCTCGCCGCCGCGAACGATGCCGAGTGCGAGCGGCCGTGAAACGGCGAGCAGACCATCGAGCAGCGCCGGATAGAGCTCGTCGTCGATGACGACGCCGCTTGTGCCGGACGCCATCGCGAGCAACGAATCGTTCGTGGAACACTCGCCGTCGACAGTGATCGCGTTGAATGTGTCGCGCGCCGATTCGACAAGCACGCGGCGAAGCATCGCCGGCGTCACCTGTGCATCGGTCGACAGGAATCCCAGCATCGTCGCCATGTTGGGCTCAATCATGCCGGAGCCTTTGGCCATGCCGCCGATGCAGAATGAGCCGCGGGCCGTGGTGACGCGCACGGCGTGTTCTTTGGGAAACGGATCCGTCGTCATGATGGCACGCGCGGCGACGCTGCCGTTGCCATGCGCGAGCGACGAGCAGGCCTCGTGAATGCCCGCATCGACGCGATCCATTTTCAGCCCCACGCCAATGACACCGGTGGATGCGACGAGCACCTGCTCCGGCTGGCAGCCGAGCGCGCGACCCACGTCCTCCGTCATCTGCCTGGCATTGGCGAGACCGGTTTCCCCCGTACATGCGTTGGCGCAGCCGCTGTTCACGACGATCGCGCAGCCGACCCCTTGATTGATGTCGAGGTGACGCTTCGAGACGAGCACCGGCGCGGCCTGGGCAAGGTTCGTCGTGAACAGACCGGCCATCGAACCGAACGTGTCGACGGCCAGCACTGCCAGATCGAGCGCACCGCTCGCTTTGATGCCGCAATGGACGGCCGCCGACCGGAAACCGGTCGGCGCCGTGATGCCGCCTTCGACCGGGACGATCGAGGTGTGTCGAGTTGCCGCGATCGTGTCAGCCATGCAGCGCCGCCAGGGGGACGCACTTTTGCCGTGCGCGCTCGAGCGAGCGAACCACCGCGTACTGCCCGCAGCGCCGGAACTGGCTGCACGCGTGGCAGTCGGTAACGATCTTCTCAGGCAGCCACGCGTGCGGCACGATCGAGAACCCGAGGTGGACGAAGTACGCGGGCGAATGCGTGAAGGCGCAGAGCTTGTCGAACCCGGCAACCATCGCGCGGCGTACGAGTTCGTTGACGATCCGCCGCCCCACGCCGCACCCTCTGGCCTCGCGGGTGACCACCATCGACCGCACTTCGGCCACGGCGTTGCTGAGGGGCGCCAGTTCGGCGCATCCGAGCACCTCGTCATCCTGTGCGGCGACGACGAAGCGGTGCGCGTGCACCAGAATTTCGCCCAGCTCGCGCCGCAGGAGATGACCCTCGGTGAGATGCTCGTCGATCAGTTCGTGAATGGCGTCAGCGTTGCGTGCAGACGCCGTTCGGATCGCGATCGGCGCGTCGGTGACGCG